>JAGWKM010000041.1 GCA_028865305.1 Patescibacteria group bacterium
TGGGCCTACGACGCGAACGCACCACCCACCATTCATCTTATCGCGTGAATAGGTGGCCCGATGCTTTCGCTCCGCTTTTGCCGGAATACGATTTTCCTTATTCGCAGTCACTGGCGGTTACTCCTTTCAACAGAAAAACCCTCCTATTTTAGAACCG
This sequence comes from Patescibacteria group bacterium, assembly GCA_028865305.1. Lineage (GTDB taxonomy): Bacteria > Patescibacteriota > Minisyncoccia > UBA6257 > 2-01-FULL-56-20 > REEB161. The sequence continues at coordinate 158 of JAGWKM010000041.1, forward strand.
GGAGGGCAACGGCCTTTCACTTTCTGCCTTGGGGGATGTTGACGGGGGAAGGTCAGAAAGTGAAATCGTCATCCGTCTTTGCAGCCGTGCCCTTGACAAGCGCGTTCTGCATTTTCGAAATGCACTTATCGAGTTCGGACTGTAATGCGGCCTTGGCCTTTTCAACGTCCGCAGCGGTATAGGAATAGCTGCGGGGGTTCGCCACATTTGCCAGATTGCGGAGCGCAACGCGGGCCTTTTTCACGCGAGCGCCACCAACGTTGATAAAGCGTTCGCGATTTTCCTTTTCGACACATGCGAGAAGATGTTCATGCGCGTGCTTGACGGCGGTTTTGGTCTTTTCGGTCGAATTCTTTTCGTCTGCGTCCTTCGCAAGCTGCAACTTTTGACGCGCGTCAAGAACCGCCTTATTTGCTTCCGTCGGTTCACTCTGGGGTCGGGCCATACTTCAATCTCCTATATTCAGGTTTAGCGCGTTATTGCGCTGTTCGACGAATTATTCTTGGCACAAATCCAATTCCATTTGCAAGCGAAAAAGACGGGGCCTCGGGATTATATTGTATTTCTTCCCCATTAACGATTTTAATTACCTCCTTATAGGTCAATCTGGCACCTTTGGTTACCACCTTATGGCGCTTACAACTTCCGTCTCGTTTGCCGCAGGAGCATTTTTCGGAACTGCCCAGGTCAATTGCGTACAATTTTTTACCAGCAAAATGCCCTACCGGGGCGTTATCAATTTCCTTTTCCCAATCCCCAATTTTATCCGTTTGCGGTAGCGCGTTTCCGTCTGCAAACCTATCAATAACGAGGCTATCGGTATCGCAGTATATAACGTGCTCCCGCCCGACAGCGTGAATCGCGCGAAGCAAAGCGGCACGAGCATAACCTGTAATGCTCGCACCTGTCGCCACATTTTTATAAATCGGCTTGCTTTCCCATTCAATTCCAAATCTATAGTGATGTTTCCAGAGAGACGGGCGTCTATGAAAAGTTTTTCCTTCAAACAATGTATAGAATTGCCAGCCGTGATCATGTTCTTGTATTCCGCAGATTTTGCAAATTCCTTTTGAATTCGGCGTCGGTGTTGTACACGGAAGTTTTGTACCGTTCGGCACGATTTTATAATCGTGGTATCGCTCCGGATTTTCCGCCAATTTTCCGTATAGAGAATTCATCATAATTTTTCCTATTGTGTAATTTATAGGGTCAGTTTTCTTGGGATGATTATTTTTGTAGTCATACCAATATTTGACATAATCAGCAAATGAAATTTTGTCGTCTGTATAACGCACACTCAATATTTTTTCATCGTCCAATAACCCAAGGTCTTTAGCAGCGATATATTCCCATCCGGTTACATGATACGTATTGAATTCCGACGGAAAATGAAGCCCCTCGGAATTGTTCGAACGTATCGGAAAACAACCATCTGCAAAGCACTCTAATATTATAAAGCTTCGTTGAATTTCCTCACGCGTCATTCCGTCAAAATTATTTCGTCGCCTGAAACTGTTTCCGGTACAATGAAATTCTTGCATCGCGCGTGGGTAGGACGAATGAATATCATATACGGATATATTTTCCCAAGAACCGGGTCGAAAGCATTGCGTTCTGCCTCCGAAATAAAATGGGCGGTAATTTTGGTCAAAACGATAATTCGTTTTACCCGGATCAATACCAATCTTTTTCGCATACGAAAGCGCATTGCTGGCGATAGTTTTCCGAGTTCCGGCCGCCTTTCTGTAAGCAATCATCAATTCGTGTAAATAGACGCAATCGCCCTTTAGATATGAAATAATCTCATCGCGATATTTGTCGCGATGTTCTTTTTTCATTTTCCAGTATTCAATTTCATCCTTTTTGATGGATTTAAGAGACTGAGGTACTGCCGCATAACTATCGACCAATTCACACTCACCAATTTTCATAGAAACGATGCGGCCATTTATTACTTGCGCGCGCGTTTGTTCTATAGAAGCTACGAAAGAAAGGAGAAACATAAAATCGAATTTTCCGCCATTGTGGGCGTACAATATAAAAGGTTTGTCAATTATGAATTCGACAAATTCTTGCGTAGTGTCGAACGTAAGAAAAGTTTTTCCATCGTAAAAACCCCAAATAAAAGGGCGAATATACACACCGTTTGCGAAAGGGTCGGTTTCGCAATCGCACGTCGCGATTTTCTTGGGGCGCGCCACTGGCGGTAATGCGCTTAAGAAACGTAATAATCAGGACAGGGGGGATTTATGTGATATGCTTCCGCGTCTAATTTTTCGTTTGAAACATATACAACGCGCTCATATAAGCTTTCGCATTGAATGCTGGTCCCGCATTGTGCGCAGTCATGTTCTTTTTTTGCGACGCTTTGGCGATACCAGTTTTTGATTTTTCTGCGGCGCTTCATTTTTCAGTGCCTCTCTGTTTTTCGTATATTCGCTATCCTCAATTAGAATAGCTATCCCATTCACCCATTTTCCAGGATCACTAGGTTGCGTGTATATATCACCTCCGCTTAAATAATTGGTGGATATATACCGGCCTTGGTTCCATTTCTCATTTACCCACATGACAAATTGTTCAACGCTTTCGAATGCGTCTCCGACAATTCCGGCATGCGCCCATAAATGCACTTGCTGCACATTAAAACGCTTGAATGCTTTTACAGCTAAATCGCTGACGCGCTCTATTGGAAACTGTTTATTGAATGCATCTTCCCCGGCTTTTCGCATTCCACGTCTACTGCGGACGGTATCGGTATCTAATGCCCAATAAATCCAACGCTGGCCGTCTTGAATAATTTCTATATTTTTCCCTTTGAATTTAACCTTCGCTTCCGGGTGAACGTTTCGAAGCTGTATGGCTTGAATACCCGGAAGAAACAATTTTTTGCGCCCAATTCCTTTTGCTTGTTTTTCGGTTATAGGCCGCAAAAAGGGAATATTACGCAATTGACGTTCCCGTCTGCGTATCGTTGCCTTTTCTGATTTTGAGAGAGTTTTTCTGTGACGAAATTTTTTGAGAGACGGGACTAGTTTTGATAACTCACGGGCGGACGATAAATAATCGTCTGTAGTCCTACCGCGTTTTTTCCCGCCTCTTGCCACCCGGCCCCTCACTCTATATAAGGGGCACTGCCTCAGTGTCCCTGCCCGCCACCCAGCGGCTTCTTGAGACCCCAGCGGTTCCCGCCCCTGGGGTCTCTTTTTTTCGACCGGTGACAGTGTTAGGCTTCACGGCACCCGCTCGCAAGCCAAAGGTCACAAAAAATGTCAGCGATAGAAAACATGGCGAAGACGTTTATTCGCGCACTCAATATCGATGAAGAAGAATTGAAAAAGGCCGTCATGGGCCGCGTTGAACAATTCGAAAAAAATATCGAGACGTTGAATTCAACGCTCGCAGCGCACCACGCAGCTTTAGCGCGCATAGAAGAAACGCTAGCCCGTATTGAACGAAACTTCACACCGGCCGCCACAGGAGAAACTGAAAATGACGGATCAAGAATTACTTCAATCTCTGGTGAACAAAGTGGACGGAATGATAATTCGTCTGCACGACTTACGAATGGAACTACAAAACCAAAGCACGCGGATTGACGTACTGGAAAATTTTGTTCGGGAAAAATTTCCAGAACATTTTGCCGGTGAAGTAGGAACCGTTGCTGACCCCGACCTTAAGCCGGTATCAATCGATTTTGTTACCAAGCCGCAAGAGTTCTCCGAAACCGATAATAACGGCAACATTATTTGGTATCGGATAATCGACGGGATAAAAACAAAAATTGGTGATGGAAATGACGAATGAAAACGTACACGGGGAAACCGAAAGCGGCGCGGACACAACGGAAGTTCAGGCGGAAGAAACCGACGAAGGCAGCACTGAAATTCGCGTCACAGTTCCAAGCGCCAATACCGGCGAACAGCGCGAACAAACAGCCCTTGCAGAAATTACCGCAAGAATAGCTGATATTGATAAGCGCATTTCGGAAAACACAGAGAGTAACAGGCAATGGCAGACGACAACGATAACATCTTTGCAGACGGAAATAGCGGCGTTGAAGGCAAATCTGACGCAATTAGCGGAGGGACTGCCGGAACAGGTCAAGAAACTCAGGGAAGAATTGACCCAGCTATCGCACGAAATGCAAGCATCGGTATCGCGCCGACAGTCACCGGAAGTAACAGCGGTATCAGTGGAAACGATAATCCCACCGGAAGTTCCGCCACAGGAAAACGCGGCCGGCACCCAAACGGATGCACCTGCGAAAAATGCGTCGCCAAAAGAAGCGGCGAAACCGTCCCAAAGGCGGAAATACCGCGTGGTATAAGGGCGTCATTCATTGAACGCTCTCTATTCGGTATTCACGCTTCGTTAGCAGCGCTGACGAAATGCGAAGAATTCAATATTGACGAAGACGAAGCGAAGAAACTAGGCGCGGCCTTTGCGGACGTTTTGAAGTTCTATAACATCAAAATGTCACCAAAGCAGGAGGCATACGCAACACTTATTGAGACTCTCGCGATGATTTATCCTCCGATGGTAATCGCGCTTTATTTCAAGTTCAAAACGGAAAAGATGAAACGACCCGCACCTTTTGCCGTGAAACAAACCAATACGCCACCGACTCCACCGGCACCGCCTTCACCTCAAAAAGAAAACAAAAAAGCTTCCGACATTTTCACCGCGTTTGATCCATCAAAAATCGAAATTCCGAATTAATATGAACGCACGGCTTAGGAATACGTCCGCGCTTGTAAAGTTTCCCGGTGCGTCCGACAGATTATATATCGTCGGTCGCACGGGTTCCGGTAAAACGCAAGCGGGGCTATGGCATTTAAGCGGTCATGATTTTTCGGAACAGGCCGGATTAATCGTTGACACCAAAGGGGATAAAAAAATTGCGGAGTTATGCAGCACCATTCCTCAAATAAAAACTATCGACATAAACGACACACCAGACGGCCCGGGCTTATATCGCGTAAGGCCGCTTCCCACGCCGGACGATGCTGTACGCCTTGATGCATTATTCAGACGTATATGGGACCGCGAAAACTGCCTCGTTTATATAGACGAAGGTTACGCGATTGAAGTAACCGACGCTTTCAATTCTATTCTAACGCAGGGGCGCGACAAAAACATTCCTGTAATCGTTTTGTCTCAACGGCCCGCTTGGATTACAAAATTCGTTGAAAGCGAAGCGGACTTCGTGCAGGTTTTCAATCTGAATAGATTTGATGATAGAAAGAAAATCGCTGGTGTAGTTCCTCCGCTCGCAAACAAGGACTATCTGGGTACGAACTATCGGCTTGAACCTTACTGTTCATATTGGTATAACGTTGCTGACGATAGCCTCGTTGAATTCGACCCTGTGCCGGATTTTCCAAGGATTATCAACACTTTCCGCGCTACGTTTCCGCCAGAACCGGCGCAAGGCCCACTAGAGATAGTGGCACCCACTAGGACAGTGACCCGCTACCGGGTTGTGTAACTAGCTTTGGAGACTGGCGGAAATGGAACCCGTGATTATTGCGTGGACGCCTACGAATTGGGCGACCGTTTTTCTAATGGTCGTTGGTGGTTTTTTAATCGTCAAATTACTGGCAATCGGTGTCGGCGCTGCAATGAAAGCGCGTGGGGGCGCCAATGCTTAATTGGGCGATTTTAAAATCCCCGCTCAATTGGTTTACCGTTTTTCTAATGACGGTAATTGGGGTGTTTCTGTTGAACGTTATTTTGCACCCGTTCCACATTCCACAGAACAATACAACGGGGCTTTCCCCGCTATCGGAACCGCTGCCGAATTTGGCTAGCGTGCAGTAACGCCATAGGAGGAATATCGTGGCAAAAATTCGTAATGCAATGCTTGGTGGCGTTGCTGCGGCGCTTGTAAGCTCCGCTAACGCAAGCGATTATGCCTATATGTCAAGCACCGGTCAGGCCGCTGCGCCAACCGCTGCCCAAGTCAAAGCGGCCAATCTCGCAAATCGTCAAGCAATCGTGCAGTCTGCGATGAAAAAGCAGCAGCAGGTTTTTTCGCAGACGTTTTCGCCAGCGTCACAGACTGTGCTGAATATTCAGCCGCGATATGCTGGCCTCATTCTCGGATTTTACGTTGATGTAGCAGCGACGCTGACGCTTGGTACAAACAACGCATTGCGGACGCAGTTTGGCGCAGCGAATTTCATCCAACAGGTCGTGTTTACGGACCTGTCGAATAATACGCGAATTCAGACAACCGGCTGGCATTTGAACGCAATCAATTCCGTGAAAGCCCAGCGACCCTATCAGGCGGTTATGTCCATCAATTCGGATTATCCAGTTGGATACGGCGAGGTATTCACCGCGAATATCGCAACGGCACCTGCAACGCTGACGACAGCGGGTGCGACTGTTCACATGCTTTTCTGGGTGCCTCTGGCATATTCGGAAGTTGACCTTCGCGGCGCCATGTGGGCTAGCGTTGTAAATGCGACTGCGCAGCTTCAGTTGACTATGGCCACGAGCGCTCAGGCATTCGTTGCGCATACGGCTGACCCGACCATGGCGGTTTATCAGTATGACGCGACGGGTGCGACCGGGGCGATTACTTCGTACACGGTTACAGTGCATCAGGTTTATTATGATCAGCTTCCGACAGATAAAAACGGTTATCAGTTGCTGCCGGTAATCGACCTTTCGACGCTGTATATGCTCCAGAATACGACTGTGTCAGGAATGGTTACGGGCCAAGACTATCCAATCCCGTATGCGAATTTCCGGTCGTTCCTTTCAACGATTGTTATCTACGATAATCAGACAGGTGGCGCATACAACACCGCAGGAACGGATATCAATTATTGGAATTTGCAGACTGCGAATTTCACGCCCATTTTCAAATACCCGTCTTGGTTCCCGGGAGTTTTTGCGCGCGATACAATCGGAACGGATTTTCCACTCGGAATGTATTATTTCGACAGCCGCAAAAAGCCAATCAACACAATTCAGTTCGGTAATCAGCAATTGATTTTGAACCCAACTGGAACTGTGAACACTGGCGCCGCTGCGTTGGTCGGTTGGGAAATGTTCGCGATTACGAATTCGCTTGTTGGCGCGGCGTCGCTCGCAGGCGGCGGTAACGGGTAATTAGTATTCCCGTCTGGCGGCGGGAAAGGTGACCCCGGCAACGTCGAAACAGAGCGCGACGTTGCCGGGGAAGCTTTCAAACAGAGGATAAATCCCGTGAATTGGACCGGTTTTGCGAATTGGTGGAAACAGCCGTTCAACGTGAATGCTGATGCCACGTCCTGGGTACTGTTTACCGGATTTATCCTTGTCGTGATATATCTGTGGACGCGTGTTTTGCGGGAAGCAGGTCACGTTGTTGGTGTTTCGTAAGGAGAGACAAATGGGAATGCATTGGTCTGTCGGACTGGTAATCGTACTCGTTATCGCGTTTCTTGTCGGGGCGTGGTATTCGAAAAAGTATCCCGGAACCATTCCAGTTGTGACCTGATATGTCGCAAACTTCCACGATATTTTTCTTTTTGTTCGCCGCGTTCATTCTATCCGTGACGGCAAAAGGAGAATTGCAGAAATACGCCGCTGTTTTCTACGGGTGATAAATGCCGTATGCGCTCATTCTTATAGGCGCTGTCTTAGTAGTGTCCGGCGTTCGAAACACGCAGGCGCAACTATGGGCGCTTATTCAGAATGATTTTGTCGGACCTGGCGGATTTATCGTCTGGGCAGCGGCAATTGCTGTCGTGGGCGGTATGGGATACATACCAAAACTTCGCCCGCTTTCGATAGCCTTTATGACCTTGCTATTACTGGTATTGGTCATTTCTAATAAAGGTGTATTCGCTCAGTTGCAGAATTTCATTCAATCGGGTGCGGGAAGCGCCGGAACTGTCGGTGTACCGTTAAATCAAGCGACGGCTGGCAGTGGAATTCCGCCATTGCGCGGTGCAAATATTCCGTCGCCAGAGGAACAGATAAATCAAAATCTGCAAAATCTGGGTGGGCCGTAATGGACAAACTCGTTGATGGTTTAATCGCGGTACTTACGGCAGTCGTCGGACTAGCTGTTGTCGCGGTTATATTCTCAAGGGGCGGTCAAACAGCCCAGGTCGTTACCGCAAGCGGTAATGCGTTTTCTTCCATAATTAAATCAGCCGTTTCCCCTGTATCGTGAGGATGCTATGAACGAACTAGTTAGCGGCGTCGTGACAATCGCAGTAGCGGTTATTGGCGTTGCCTTACTCGCTACCCTTGTCAGTCGAAACGCGAATACGGCCGGTATTCTGACGGCGGGCGGTGGTTCACTTGCAACCGCGTTGACAGCGGCGGAGGGACCCGTACTCGGTACGCAGGGATTTAATCTAGGCGGTCCCGCATACGGCCCCGGATATTTCGGGGGTTAATATGTTCGATAGACAAAATAATCAATCGCCCCATGAAAAATGGTGGCGGTATGTTCACCCGAAAATTCGGGAGTTTTTCACGACTTCCGTCACAAGCTATCGCAACACCCAATATAATCAGAATTATATTGGCGCGGAGGCAATGGCTTTTGACGTGCTACAGCTTCCCCTTGAACTTCTAAAAGGTCCGGGTGAAATAGTCTGGCGCCAGCTAGAAGGAACCGCCCCGCAAGTGTACGTCACACAACAGGTCGTTCCGACAGGCATTGCCGGTATTGCATCGGGTCAGCTTTGGGAAGCCGGATTACAAGATAATCCGTATGCGAACGGTCAAAACCCGGGGACAATTCTATAATGCATGAATTGTTTGAATGGTTCAAAAAGCATCCCCTCGCAATCGTTTTAATTTTGGGCGGGGTGTTTCTCGTTTTGCTGTTGTTCGGTGGTTCGTCGTCCGCATCGTCCGGTGCGACAACCTACACTGACCCGAATGCCCCTGCCGAAATACAGGCGGCGTCAGCGCAAAATCTCGCAACCATTCAAGCAAACACTGCGGCAAATCAAACAGCCGCACAGGTCGCAATCGCGCAAATCAGTGCAAACGCGCAAAATTATCAAACCCAGCAACAAGCCGAAGTTGCGTTAGCGCAGGCACAGTCTCAGGCAGATACGAATATTGCTGGCATTCAAGCGCAAGTGCAGGTCGCACAATTGGCGAATACCACGCAACAGGCAGCTTTGCAGCAACAGACAAATCAGGCGCAAATTACCGCCGATACGTATCAAACGATTGCGCAATATCAGGCCCAGGGCCAAGAGGCCGGTTATCAAACAGAGCAGAATATTGCTCAAATCAATGCGCAAGCTAACGTCGCCATGGCGGGCTATCAAACCGCGTCGCAGGTCATTCAAACCGCCGCGAGCGGTAAAAAGACAACGGTCGATGTTTCGCTGCCGGGTGGTGGAAATATTTCTTATATCAACGCGAAAGGGCCTGCTACCGCCTCTAGTCAGGCTGGGTGGGGAAGCTGGCTCGGTAGTTTGGCATCGTTGTTTTAGGTGAAAAATGAACGGCCATGAACATAGAGACGTTTATATTGCCCTAGGCGTTGCTGGGGTCGTTTTAGTATTGATTTATTTGTATCTCTATGGTGGTGCAACAACTCCCGTTGGGCCGGACGGCAATCCGTTGCCGTCAACAACGACAGGCCCGGACGTTGCCCAAACACCCTATAATTACAACGTTACGCCTTACAATCCGTCGCCCCACGCGAATTATACGCCGCAGTCGATAAATCCATTGAACTCGGGCTGTAGCGGATGCTCAGGCAGTCAACGCTGCGGCGTCAGCGGAATGAACTCTACGAACGTAACCCAATTCAGTTTGTTGATTGGAGGCGGCTAAAATGCAGCAAGGCCCCACGTCCATTTTCAATTATTATGATTATGGGCTAATCCCAAACGTCGCCCAGGAACTTCAGGCAACAGTTACACCTGACCCGCATTTGTCTCCGAGGCCGTATTTTTCGGTTACGGATTTACAACATGCACTTTGGTTTTCAACGCGCGTCCATCTTGCCCCCATAGGAAAGGTAACGAAATGAACCCGGAAATTAATTCGCCTGTCGATACCAGTGCAATTGACCGGATGGTTTCACAGGAACCCGCTCCCGTAGTCGAAGCGAATTACGAAGATGCGACCGATGAATTGTCGGTTGCCGTTCGCGAAGCGCGGAAACCCGCGCCGGTCACTTTCGTTGAACCGGAAAAGCCTGAGGGCAAATATCAGCTTGATTATTTGCTTGACGGCAAGCCAATTCACGAAACACACGCCACCATCCGGCTTGCGCTTGCGCGCGTAGAAGCGTTGCGGCGCATTGGCATTATCGCTCGCACGTCAACGATTACGAAATAATGCCTACGGGGGCAACAAATACGGCAAGCGGCGGGGGATTTTTCAATCTCCCGTCATTGCCGTCTTTACCGTCTCTGAGTCCGCCCGCGCCTATGACAAATCAAAATCCAATATCAAGTTTGTTCGCGAATATGTTTTCGTGGGGAAACCTAATCGGCAATGGTGGTGCGCCACAGAGCGGGCAAGCCGGAACCGATATGCTCACACGTATCGTCACGATTGCAATTGGATTGCTGTTGATTGTCGTGGGCGTTGTCGGTCTTACACGTGGCCCCGCTGTTCAAATCATTGGTGGGAGAGTTTCTGAGTAATGTGGGCATACACGCTTAGTGACAGGATACTTACCGATGGACAACGAATTATACATGCGTATTCTGGCCGCAGAGGCCCGTATCAGAACAATTATCTTTATTGTGACGCTATTATGCGCGGGCCTATACCTGTTGGCCGATGGACTATCGGACATGCGGTGGAACATACACACCTTGGCCCGAAGGCTTTCCCGCTTATCTCCGACGCCGGAACAGAAACCTACGGGCGTTCCGGCTTCTACATCCACGGAGACAGTATCGAACACCCAGGGG
>JAGWKM010000042.1 GCA_028865305.1 Patescibacteria group bacterium
ATCAGGCTGCCCGGAGCGACCGGGCCCAGCTTGAACGAACCCCCGTTCACGACCGCGGACACGGTTGGCGGCGCAACGGCCACCGTAACAAGCACGCTCACCGTTGCCGTCCCTCCGGGACCGGTCGCGGTCAGGGTGTAGGTGGTGGTAGTTGTCGGCGAAATCAGCTGGCTTCCTGTAGCTGCGACTGGACCGATGTTCGGCGAGATGGCGACCGAAGTGGCCATCTGCGCCGTCCAGCTCAATTGGACAGTGCCGCCGGCCGTGATTGAACTTTGGGCAGCGGTAATGCTCACGACGGGTGCGAGCGGTTGGGATGCGAGCGGGATCTTGCCGCCGAAGATTGAGGTCGAAGTCGAATTCGAGGCGACGAAATACGCCGTCCCGTCCGAAGTCGCTGCAGCACTGCCGTACCTGAACCCGCTGCTTGCAGTGAAGCCGCCGGAGAGCGGTGTTGATTCGTTGATGAACCCGCTGCTTCCGTCGGCGAGGTTGATTTCTATCAAATTCTTCGCGACGGTGTAATGGTCATCCGTTTTAACCGATCCGCCGGCGCCGATGAGTGCAAAGTCGCCGTTGAGACCGATCGCGGTTACATAATCTCCGCCCAAATTTGCTATGTTCGGATCGGAAACTTCGGGGAGCATCCCGCCGTTTTCAAATAATCGGCGGTGTCCCGCGTCTCCGGCGTTGTAGGCGATTAGCCCTCTTTGCTTTGCGGCATCCCAAAAGAGACTGGGATAACCGGTAGCGAGGATTTGCGGTGCGCTTTTCGCGTTCGTGCTCACGAGCACATTCGAAGATCCGTCCGCGTTCAGGACGGCGATGCCGAATACGGCGAGCCCGACGTTTTCCGGACTGTCCGCGATCGTTGCCAAAAATTGGTTGTTTTCGAAAGGATATGCGTGGAAAACTTGCCAATTTGTCTTTAACGCGGTTTCGACCTGGCAGATGCCGGTTGTCGCCGGAATATCCGATTGCAGCATCCGATAGATGGTCGAACTGCCGTAATCCGCCGGCATTCCGATGAAGTAAAGGTTCCCGGCGGAATCATAGGACAGCCCTCGCCAAAAGTAGGGAAGGCTGCCGGGTGTTCCATCGAGGGAATAGCCGGTGCAGACGGGTTGGACGCCCGTCGGCGTGATGCGGGTGAGGACGCACTGCTCGCCGAAGTAGCCGAATGGCATTGCATCAAGCGGGATCGGTGCTCCATCGCAGATATAACTTATATTGCCGCTTTGGTTGCTGAATCCCCAAGCCGCAATACCGGAGCCGTACATCAAATCGTGTTCCGTGAAGCCGTTCATGTTGATTCCGCCGGCCTGGGTGATCTTCGCTCCGGCAAAACCTGGCTGGATGAAGAGTAACCCTGGCAGTGCAAGCGGTAGTTGGGGCGTATTCGACAACGGTTGGGTTTGCGCGATCTGAAGCGTGCCATCGGAAGCGGTAGCTAATTCATAGGGCGGTTCGGTGTATTTCAACTGGGATCCGTCCGTGAATCCTATGGTCACATAAGGCAGAGGTCCCTGCGGCGGCGCCGGAATCGGCAATTGCTCGAACTGTGTCTGCCCAAAAGCCAGCAGGCCGCACAATTCGAGGAAAGCAAGTCGTAGCTTCATAGCTTTTCTCCTTTTTGTTAAGTGCCAGCTCCCTGAGGGCAGGCTCTGGCTTAATAATACCATTATTTCAGAAAAAAAGCAAGATTCTTCGTTTGCTATTTTTTATCCACAGTATGGCCTATTACTGAGATATAATGATTAGATTATGGCCCGTGATTCCAAAATGCGCAGGATTTTTTTTATTATTGGAATCATTGTTTTGGCCGCTATTATCGCTTTCGCCCTTTGGCTCAAACTTAAAGGCCAAAATCCCCGTATGCTCGGCACCCCGTTCCCGCTTTCGCCGAATCAACAAGTTTTAACCCAATCAAAAGTTGTTTTTGATGCCATACCGACCGCAAGTTCTACGGCTCCGATTCTGATTTCAGCATTGCCGCGGGACGTGCAGAGTCTGCTCGTGATTGGCGCATTGCAGTCTTCCGCAAGAACGGTTGCGTTCGGCAATCGTGGCACGGGATTTTTGGTAAATTATGTTGCAACCGGGACCATTTCCGGCCTGCAAGCGGCACTGGTTTCCGGAGCAGCTCCTTTTTGGACACAATATTTCAGTTCGGGGAACAGTACTGGCACTTTCAGCTTTGTCGATTTCGTAAGCGCCAAAGATGCGACCGGCACCATAGCCAGAGCCGAATTCACCGGGATCAATGGTAACCTGATAGGAGTTCAGATTCGGGTTGAAATGAAAAAGCCATGAAAAAAATGAAGCATCGAATGCGATTTTGGATGATTTTATCAGCGGCCGCATTTTTCATCGGTGGATTGGCGCTGTTGTTTCCGCTCCGGCGGCTTCTGGCTCAGGTTTCTTCGGTTACAAACCAATATGGGGTTACGGTCTGGACCGTCCCGCTTGGCGGCGGCTGGACGCTTACGTATGGGACGGCGCCTGTTTTAAGCCAAAGCAAAATCGATAGCCAGCAAGCATTATGCGGCGGCGTTTCGTTCAGTATTCCGAATGGTTGCGGTCCCGTTCCTTCGGCACCTTGTCCAAGCGGAGAGAGTTATACCTGTGAATCGACGGGCGGCAATGGCTGGACGCAAGCGGCAAATGGTTGCTTACAATCTATTGGCGCCGGAATGCAATGGGTTTGTTCCGGCGGTCAGGCGAGCGGCGGCCAGGGCGGCAGTTATAACGGACAGGTATACTATTACTGCAATTCCGGAAACTCCTGCGCCGAGAGCACCTATTGCGAGAGCAATGGCGGCACGCAAGACCAATTTGGCAATCCCTGCAGCACGAATCCGAGTTGCGCTGGCCTTACCTGCGGTCCGCCGGCGTGGTTTGCCTGCCAGAATAGTGGCGCCGGTTCCTGTGCGGAGGATACCACCTGCGAGGCAACCGGAGGCGCTTTCGATAACCATGGCAATGCGGATTGCGTGCAATCTGATAACACATGCGGCGGGGGCTGCCCCACGCTGCCCCAATGCGGTAACGCAAATGGCATTTATACCGCCACGCCGCCTACGACCAATCTTTGCGCCATTGGTACGCCATCAAACGGCGGCGGCGGCACGGCCGGCAAGCCGTGGACTTGGCAGTGCAATGGATATTACGGCGCGGGTTCCGTTTCCTGCAGCGCTCCTTCATCGCTCATAAGCGATTCTCTCTCGCCGACGGTCCAGCCGGTCTATACTGGCCAAGGTTATACTTACGACGCTTCAATAACTAACAATTCAACGTATCTGACTTTGATTAATATTACTTCCACTGTCAGCGGGCTTCCCGCCGGTGGCGGTTTTGGTGTTACCGGTCCGGCGCCCTATAGCGTGGCCACGGTCGCGCCTACCATAACTATTTCTAACCTTGGGCCGGGGCAAAGTTTTAATACCCAAACCTGCGCAGCCGGGGGATTTTGCGATTGGAGTACTTTTAATGGTTATCCCTTGCCTATAATCTATGGCAATGCTGTCAGCATGGCCGGAACTTATACCATAACCCTCAGTTCTCTTCCCGAATATGCATCGTTCTATGGCATAAGCGCCGCTGAAGCCACCGCTACTTTGGTGGTTAAATCACAAACCCAATCCTGTTCCGTCGCTGCGAATGATCCGATTCGTTTTACCGGCCTTCAAGGGAGTTCCCCAGGAAAACAATCCTTTACCATCACGAATACCGGTCTGCAGCCATTTTCATTTTATTTTGGGCCTGGAGGAAGCTGGTGGCCGGTTATTTCTTCCGTTTCTCCCGGTTACACGATTGCGCCCGGAGGGGTTGCAACGGTTACCCTCGATCCGGGAACCATCTGGCAGACGCCCGGTATTTACAAGGGGTATATCAATATAAATCCTGATCCGTCAGTTTCCTGTGATGTCTCAAAAGTCAATGTGGAATTGGATGTTACCAATCCTTCCTGTGCGGCCGGTGCGGTAAGCGTGAGTCCGGCTTCTATTACTCAGGGTGGCACGGCGGCTGTTTCCGCGCCGGCGGGGTGGTCCGGAGGGACGTTTGTTTCAGGTAACACTACGGTTGCTACGGTTTCCGGCGCAACCGCGACTGGTGTTTCCGGCGGTACGGCTGATATTTCCGGTTTTGATTGGACGGATTCGGGCGGCCATCAGCCGTGCAATTTGAGCGCTGCCGTTTTAAGGGTTGTTCCGAGTTGTCCCTCGGGTGCAGTTGTTTTAGCCAATAATTCCATTGCGGTTGGCGGTGGAACGCTCGCCTCTGTACCGTCGGGATGGGCTTGTCCGTCGGGAAATTGCTTTGCGTCGAGTGATAATAAGGTGGCGACCGTTTCTTCCGGCGGCGCGGTGACCGGCGTTTCCGGCGGTACGACTGATATTTCCGGCGCGGGTTGGACCTATACGCCGACGGGCGCCTTTGGCTGCAGTTTGAGTCCGGCGCCGCTTACCGTGAACCACTATGAATGTGTTTCGAATGCCTGCAAACTGGTTTCCGGGCCGGGCCAGAACCGTTGTGCGACCGACAATGATTGCGGCGGCGGCGGGAGCGGGGGAATGATGTACGCCGTTTGCGATCCGGCACAGCGGGCCTGCGTGAATACCTCAACCCCCGGAACTTCTTGTTCGAGCGATGCTTCTTGCGGCGGTTCGCAACCTACCCATTTAGCCTGCCAGAATTTAAGTTGCGTCATCGAGGATGGTGCCGCTCTTGCTCCAGGAGAATATTCCTGCTCGGCGCCCGGGTATGATATTAACCAATGCGGAGTGACAGTGGCGATCAATCCGCAAGGCGCGACGCTTGGTTTGAGTCAAGGCCAGCAATTCAGGGCAACCGTAAGCAATCCCGATGGCAGTCCGGCTTCGAACCAAAACGTGACTTGGTGGGTAAATGGCATTCTTGGAGGCAACAATTCGGTGGGTACCATAACTTCGGGAGGTTATTACGTTGCGCCGAGTACGTTCTCCGGGTTAAGCAGTGTTGCCATAACCGCAAAACCGGAGCTGCCGGGCCAGTCGGCTACCGTGCCTGTAATTTTTAACGCTCCGCCGGTGATCGTTTCTTTCACGGCGAATCCGTCGAGTATCGTACCTCCCGAACTCTCTACGCTTTCTTGGGTTGCCACGGGTAATATAACTTCTTGTACCATCGACAATAGCGTCGGGGCGGTTGCGTCGAATGGCAGTGCGCAGGTTTCACCGTCCCGGACGACAACTTATACCCTGACTTGCATCGGACCAGACGGCACTGCGGCAAAAACGGCGCTTGTTGCTGTCCAGTCGCCAGGGTTATACGAAATTTCGCCGTAGCGTAGGAACAAAAAAGAGGGCATTAGAGAATGCCCTCACCGGTTAACGGATCCAAAGCGCCTGCGGGTAGCTCTGGTTTCCTAGCGTGGTATCATTTGCCCCGGAAGGGCAGTCCGGTACCACGAAATTGACTTGGTCTAAGCTCGGAAAACCGCTTGCCCGTCCGGCGTAGGCCACGGTTGCTGGTTTACCGCAGACGGTGACTGGCGGTTTCGCTGCGAGCGGATAAAGGCCGCCTTGCGAGACCACGGCGTCGTCGAGCGGCGGATCGGTAACACCTCCGCCGGTTGCCCAGAAGGTGACTGTGTCGCCCGGCGAAACCTGAACGAGCGAAGGTCCCCAGGCGGGATTTCCGACGAGCCCATAAAAGACGTTTGTCATGATGGGGTCGGCGAATCCTGGAACGGGGAACCACATGAACGCGGCGATGCTTTGCGGGACGATTGATACCGTCCGGGTGAGCGTTGTGCCGTTTTGCGCCGTAAGCGTCAAGACGTGGTTTCCAGTCGGCTCGTTTTGCGGAATAGCGGCATTTACCTGGTTTGGTCCAGCCCAATAAAGCCGGATTGGTTTGCCGTCGAGTGCGACTGAAGTTTCAGCAAGGGACGTAGAGTTGCGAAGCCCCGCCATTTCGGTAATCGTGGTCAGGTTTTCGCCGTATATAGTGATGAAGCTTCCCGGAGCGAAAGATCCTGATTTTGAAGAGGCGGCATTCACGATTGCGTTCAGCGTCGTCGGTAGGCGAAACGAGAACAGGTCCACGCCGCCGTTGCGCAGGGTGGCAATCCGGTCGCTGCCGTCTCCTTTGCGGAAAGCGGCCAGGCCGTAAATGAGGTCGGGCGTTTGGGTCATCCCGGAGGCCTGAATTTTCTGGAGATTGCCCAAATCGGCATACCCCAGATAATTCCCGCCGCCCCAATAAGCAAAGGCGGAGTCGCCGGCAATGGTTCCCCAATAAGGATGGAAGGTTGCGGTCGTGCTGCCCGTGACAGTTTCGGCCACTGTATCCACCGTTATGGTTTCGATCGCCCGGTCCGTATTCAGCGCTTCGATGTATGCCGTTCCGTCGGGGGCAATGAACATTCCCGCGAACTGGGACAGGGCGCCGATGTCGATGCTGTTCGATGAGCCGTCTGTTTCGATGAAGGTGACCGAATAATCGCCCCTTGCCGCAGCGACCAGCATCATTTTTCCGTTCGGGGTTGCTTTGAGCCCGGCGCCAGTGCTGCCGCCGAATTTCCAGGCATTAAGGACAACTCCAGATGCTGTATCAATCGCAACGACCACGGTGTAGGTCGCCGTTCCGCCATACGAGTTGTTGACGAAGAGCGTTTTCCCGTCGGTTGAGAATGCGCACCGGTCGGCTCCGAAAAGGGTTCCGGAGTCGAGCAGGCGGTGCGATCCGTCGGCTGGGTCGGTCAGGACGACTGCTCCGTCAAAGTTTCCCCTGGCAGAGATCGGCACTCCCGGGTTGCCAAGGGTGTGGGATGTGGCGATGAGGCCGGCAGGAGAAACATCCATGCTGGTCGGCGGGTAAGGCGGCGTAGAGTTGAGCGTCGGGTTCATGGATTTTTGGAACACAGTCCACTCATCAAGCGAGGGGAGTGGAATGGTTCGGGCAAATCCATCGGGGCCGATCGTGATAATTGCGGTATTATTGGTGGCGTAAAGCTCTCCATTCGCCGGGTTTTGCCCGAGGAACGAGCTTCGGATTTGGTTCGGATCGTTCTCGAGGTTAAGGTCCGTCGGAAAATCGACGGAGCCGGTTTGGGTTATCTGGCCGAAGGACAGCAACCCGCCTAACAACAGCCCTATCAAAATTTTCACAACTTTCTCCTTTTCCGCAGGTTTTAAAAATCTATTCTAATAATAGAATATTATTTTTTATTTTGTCAATATTTTCTTCATTGAATTTTAACGGGCTTTTGTTTTCCACAATTGCGCCTTGTTTTGCATGGTATAATTAAAATTTGAAATGAGAATTCCGAAAACTTGGGTATTGATTATCGTCGCGGTGATCCTTGCGGTTGGCATAGGACTTCTTTCTTACGGGTTGCACCGCGGCTCTCGGTCGAATTCGTCGGTCCAGCCGTTATTTACGCCGGCGGCATGGGCTGCACTTCCATCTTCTACCCGCGCCGCGAACCAAGTGGCCGTATTTCTGAAGATTTCCCCTATAACCTTTCCATCAATCGCTTCGCAAACCGCTATTGGCGTTGCCGCTCTGCCCGTCGACCTGAAGCAATTGATTCCGACGGGAGCCCGGAACCTTGAAACTTTTAAGACAATGTTCAGCAATGGCAGACCTGGGTTTACCTTGATTTTCGGCATGCAGGGACCCGTGCCCGATATCCACGCCGCCTATCTTCCGTCTAAGAGCGATTGGACGAAGTTGAAGTCGGCTTATAACGGAGTCGCCGGAATAGTGGTGCTCAAGGACCAAAACTTCCAGGCACAATCAATCGAAACCTACAGGAGCGAAACAAGTACGCTGGTTTCGATTGTCGCCTTGCCGAATTAACATGAATAATCTTAAAACCACATTCATAATAATTGCCGCAGGCTTCTTTGCGGTTTCTTTTTGGTTTGGTTTGGCCAGGGTGGCGAGGGCGGAAAATATTTCCTGTCCGAGCTGGACGTGCAGCTTCGCCGGTACTTGTGAGTCGCAAAGAGGCCCGTCAACGTGGTGCGATTACGGAGGTTATTGCCAAGATACGGGTGAAGGCGTTACGTGTCCTCATGAATTTTGTGAAAACGAGCAGAGCGTCGTGTGTAATCCGCCGCCTACCTGCGACCCCAATTTTGGCGCTGCCTGCAACCTGAATGCCTGCGGCCAAGCCGGCGGCACCATCCAATGCGACGGTTCCTGCTCGGGTCCCGCGCCGTCCGACCCAAGCGGCCAGCCCTGCACCCTCACTTCCGGCGCCAATTCCTGCGGCCAGACGGCAACCTGCACGGGCACCACGGACTGCAGCGGCAGTTGCACGGGTTCCTGCAGTCCGCCATCCGATTCGAGCGGCCAGCCCTGCACTCTGACTTCCTCCGCTAACGCCTGCGGCATGACGAATACTTGTTCCGGCACCACGGACTGCAGTGGCAGTTGCACGGGTTCCTGCAGTCCGCCTTCTTCCCGTTTGTGTCCTCCTCCGCCTCCAACCTGCGTCCCGAATGCTGGTCAATCCTGTAACCTGAATGCCTGTGGCCAAGCCGGCGGTACTATCCAATGCGACGGTTCCTGCTCCGGTCCCGCGCCGTCCAACCCAAGCGGTCAGCCCTGCACTCTCACTTCCGGCGCCAATTCCTGCGGCCAGACGGCAACCTGCACGGGCACCACGGACTGCAGCGGCAGTTGCACGGGTTCATGCAGTCCGCCATCCAATACATCCTGTCCGCCTCCTCCGCCTCCGCCGCCCCCTTCATGTGATCCAAGCCAGGGTTCTTCCTGCTCAAATTCCTGCGGCAATGTCGGTACCATCCAGTGCGACGGCAGTTGCAATGCCGCATCCTGTTTTGGTTGCGTATTTAACGAAGGCCAATCCTGTAACATCAATGCCTGCGGCCAATCAGGCGGCACCATCCAATGCGACGGTTCCTGCTCCGGTGCCACGCCGTTCAACCCAAGCGGCCAGCCCTGCACTCTGACTTCCTCCGCAAACGCCTGCGGCATGACGAATACTTGTTCCGGCACCACGGACTGCAGTGGCAGTTGCACGGGTTCATGCAGCCCGCCATCCGATACATCCTGTCCGCCCTCACCGTCTTCGGTAAATACCGTTTCGCTGGCGGCAAACCCTAATCCGGATTCTACGGGCGCTCCGGTCACGTTGACCGCCGTTGCCGGTGGAACGGCTGCCGGGACGATTAATTACAATTTTTGGTGGGATTGTCCTCGGTATGCAAATGTTTCTAACCCGACCGTGGCGGGCGCGACTGTTGCCTGCGGTAGTCCGAATAACCCGATTTACGGGTTCAAGGTTGATAACCAAGGTGCGATCTCCTATACCGTCACTCATAATTATGCGAACGGTACTTATGAGCCGGTCGTTATCATTGAGCGCGGTTCGGCAGCTCCAGCTGAAGGCCGGGATCATTTGATCGTTAATGGAGCGGGCGCAGCGGTTTTGAACGTTGCTCCAGGCTCATTAGCTTTCACGGCGCCTCAAGGCGCAAGCAGCTTCAGCGGCCAGAACAAATTTTTGACGATCACAAACAGCGGCACGGCAAACCTGAATTGGACCATGGTTGCTTCGACGCAGTCCGGTGGCAACTGGCTTTTTGTGTTCGGCGCCAATGGTGCCGGCCTTTCAAGGATATCCAGCGTGACCGGCGCCGATAGCTCGACCAATATTCCCATTACCGTCAATGCTTCCGGTCTTGCTCCGGGAACATACAACGGCCAGATCTCAATAACTTCAAACGGAGGGAATGCTACGGTTCCGGTGACGCTTACGATCGCGAGCGGCCCGTTGGGTTCCCATACCGAATGCGTCGCAAACGCCTGCAAATCGGTTTCCGGCTCCGGCCCGAACCGTTGCGCGACCGACAGTGACTGCGGCGGCGATGGGAGCGGGGGGAATATGTATGCCGTTTGCAACGCGGCAGAGCAGGCCTGCGTCAACACCTCGACTCCCGGAACCTCCTGCTTGAATGACGGAAATTGCGGCGGTTCCGGTGTGACGCATCTCATTTGTGAAAATTATTCCTGCGTCATCGCAAGTACGGCAATCAATGGTCCTTCCTGTTCTTCGCCCGGATATGATTCTGCCGAGTGCGGCGCTTCGGTTACGGTGACGCCTGCAGAGGCCATGTTGCCGCTCGGCGGAATCCAGCAATTCACGGCAGTGGTCAAACAATACGGCGCTCCCGCTTCGGACCAAAGGGTGACGTGGGAAGTGAACGGGAATCCTGGCGGTAACACGACCATCGGTACGATCACGTCCGGAGGCATTTATACGGCACCCTCGTCGCTGCCGTCGGTTGGCGTTTCGGTCATGGCTATTCCCGAGCTTCGCGGTTCTCCCGGCGTAGCGCCGGTTGGTTTCATTGCGCCGCCGCTCATAGTTTCCTTCACGGCAACGCCTTCGACTATCGTGCCGCCGTGGTCTTCGGAGCTTTCGTGGACGGTGACCGGAACCGTGTCGGGCTGCGTCATAGACCATGGCGTGGGAGGTGTGTCTTCGAACGGCACGGCGTCTGTTTCGCCATCTTCGACTACGGATTATACCCTGACCTGTGTCGGCCCTGATGGGATCGCTTCGAAAACCGCGACCGTGACAGTTGGAACGCCCGTGAGATATGAGACGGCGCCGTAACCATACGGAGAATAAAAGCCAGGCGCCGGAAGAGTGCTTTTGTCTCCGGGCGCCTGTTTTTTTATAATTCGCGGACTGCATAAGCTCACATACATATTGCACTCTCTCGTGAACAAACGAGATGAGAATATTCAGTAAAATCCGGCGCACGAAGGGCATCGTCGCCACGTGGGAAACCATGCTACGCTTGGGCATGGTCACCAAAGAAACCGAGGAGAAGGTGC
>JAGWKM010000160.1 GCA_028865305.1 Patescibacteria group bacterium
GCACCATCTTCATTGTCATGTCAACGACCTCATACATCTGTTCCTTGCGTCCGCCGAGCGAGCCGCCGATGGCCGTGGCGAAAAAAGGCCGGTCGCGCGTCCAATCGCTGCTGGTTTTGCGCAAGTCCGGATAAATGCCGCCCTGCACGATTCCGTACATCGCCTGTTTGCCGTCGTCATGCCGCGCATGCTCCGCGAGCGATCGGTCGCCCCAGCGCATGCTCATCTCCATCGAACGCGCCGTGTAGTCCTTGTCGACATGGAACGGCGTGCATTCATCCAGCTGGACGATCAGGTCCGCGCCCAGCTTGCGCTGAATATCGACGGAAAGCTCGGGCGAAAGGAAATGCTTCGTGCCGTCGATATAAGAGCGGAATTCCGCGCCTTCTTCAGAAATCTTCAGGATGCTGCGCGGGCGGTTGTCGTGCCCGCGGCCCTTGATCTCGTCGGCCACTGCGCCGTGACCGAGCGAGAATATCTGGAAGCCGCCGCTGTCGGTGAACATCGGCCCGTCCCATCCCGTGAACGCGTGCAGACCGCCCATTTCGGCGATCAGGTCCGCACCGGGCGACAGCATCAGATGATAGGTGTTCGAAAGGATGATATCCGTTCTCGCTTCGCGCATCTGCGCGGGCGACAGTCCCTTGATCGCCGCCTTGGTGCCGCAGAAAATGAAATTGGGCGTATCGATAGTACCGTGCGGCGTCGTCAGCCGCCCGAGGCGGGCGCGTGTTTGCGTATCCTTATGCGTGATTTCAAATTTGAACGTCATAGGATTGCTTGTTTAACCGAAAGCAGCGGCTTTTTCAATTTATGTTCATGATAAAAGAACCCCGCGCCGAGTAATCGAATGAAAACGGCAAAAACTCAATAATTTTAAAGACTTGTTTTTACTGGCAAAATCGGTTATTTAAAGTTATATTCAGCCTTGGGCCCCAGTGGTGAAATTGGTAGACGCGCCGCACTCAAAATGCGGTTATGTTTACTAAAAATAACAAAATAATCATTTAAATCAAACACTTGACATTTATATGTTTACCAGATAAACTTACACATGTCTTACACAATCTTGAGGACAAGACATGCGTGATGAAGTTGTCAAAATGATGGATGGAAGACTGCACCTTTACCGCCGTGAAGGAAGCAAATTCTGGCAATGTGCGACCTACCTGAACGGGCGTAATTATCGCCAGACCACAAAGGAAGAAAATATCTCCCACGCTAAAGTTTTTGCCAAAGACTGGTATATGGAACTCTATGTCGAGGAACGCCGCCGCAAGCGGGGCGGTCAATCTCTTCTGGTTGACAGTTTTATGGAAGTTCCCGCCCCCGCTCCTGATCGCCGCCAGCGTCCATCCAAGGGGGACGCTACCTTCCGGCAAGCCACAGAAGTATTTTTCAGTGAGTATGAAATCATGACTCAAGGGGAACGGAGTCCTGAGTATGTTGCGCGGAAAAAGGATCATATCAGGGTGCATTTACTGCCATTCTTTGGCGACAAGCCATTAAGCGAAATTACCGCCGGACTGGTGCAGGAATATCGCGTACACCGCCAAACATCACGCATAGACCGCAAAACTGGAAAGCCCAAAAAACCTGCCCGATCTACGCTGCATAGCGAGATTGTGACCATTAGACAACTCTTAAAAGTGGCTAACCGCAAGGGATGGATTGCAGCCGTGCCGGATATGTCGGCTCCGTATAAGTCATCGGGAAAGATCGAGCATCGGGCATGGTTTTCGCCTGAAGAATACAAGATGCTTTATGAGCATACCCGCGAGCGTGCAAGAAATCCGCCCAAGCCGCGCTGGAAGGCAATTTGCGAAACTTTCCATGACTATGTGCTGTTTATGGGCAATACCGGATTACGCCCCGATGAATCAGCGCGGCTTGAAATGCGCGACGTTACAGTTGTGCAAGATGAAGCAACCGGCGAACGCATCCTTGAAATTGAAGTGCGCGGCAAGCGTGGGGTTGGATACTGCAAATCCATGCCTGGGGCTGTCCTGCCCTTCGATCGCGTTTGCAAGCGCAAGAAACTTCAACCAACTGATAAGATTTTCGGCAAAACACCCCGTGAATTAATGAACACTGTTCTTGATGAACTCAATCTGAAATTCGACCGCGACGGGCATGTGCGTACATGTTACAGTCTGCGCCATACATATATCTGCCTAAGATTGCTGGAAGGAGCGGACATTTATCAGGTTGCCAAAAACTGCCGCACCTCCGTTGAAATGATT
>JAGWKM010000043.1 GCA_028865305.1 Patescibacteria group bacterium
GGTTTCATTCGCGATCAAGGCGCACCGCGTCTTTTCGGTCCTATGTCTGGGATGAATTTGAAATTGGACGCAACACAACTTTGGAGAATTCGTGTTGCGTCTATTGTGAACGGTTTCAATTCAACCTATTCTTTCAACTCTGTTTTCACGACTAATCCGAATTGAGAGGCATCAAAATGAACGCGATTGAAATGGCTGTCAAAGCCGCGATGGAAAAAATGGTTGGCACGCTGGCAGATCGCGTACCGGACTTGCTGCAAAACCTTCCCCCGGAAGTTTTAGGTCAGATTGGACAAATCAGCCAAATCGCCCTATCTTTGCGGGCGCTGTTAGACCGGATCGAATACCAAAACCGTTTGATCATGGCCCATCTGAATATTCCGGCAGATGTCGAGCCTGCAAAGCCAGCAAAGGAAATTGATCATGTTCGATCAGAATGAAGGCCGAATTTCAAACCGTGGTGAAATGGCCGCGCCGCGCGCCGCTTCTTCGCTCGATATCATCGCTGAATTGCAGGCCCGGCAGAAATCGCTCGAAGAAATGTTCACGCATTTGCACGGCATTGTTGACAAGGCCGTCAATCAGCAAGGTCTTGATCCCGAACTGATCGAACACGTTCAACACGTCATGCGAAAGCATTTCCATCATGATCGCCCCGAACCGGAAGCGGAAGCGCCGAAGGTTCCAAAGTTCGATCCCTATACGGGCGCACCGCTCAACTGATACCCCGCGCAGAGAAGAGTTGCGTATTTCCCCGCGTTTGCGTTCCGTAAGTTGTTCGATAGGCTTGGAACGCCGCGCGGGGATTTTATTTTCGTCGCATCCCGCGATTTCCAAGAGGAAACGCTGACATGTTCAATCCCTCCGATATCACCGCCGCAATCAACGCCGCAGGCGCGCAATTGCAGGATGCATGGGCGAAAAAGAAAACGCCGAACGGCATGATTTCGAACATGCCTGAAAACGATTTGAACCCGAACACGCAGCAACTCGCCTTCCGCATCAAGGTTCTTGAGGATCGTTGCGCGCTTTTGGAAGATACGCTTGGAAAAGTCGTGAGGGCCCTCAATGGCAAATCCGGCTGAACAGGCGGCGGAAAGCGTTGCCGCCGTTGTTGAAGGTGCTGTTGCTTCCGCCGAAGGCGCTGTGGCCGCCGCGAACGAGCGTGCGGAGGCCGCCGAAGAAGTTGCGCGCCTTGTCACCGAGGCCGCTGTGCAACGTGAAATCTCGGATGACGTTGCCGAACTGCAAGAGGAGTTGGAAGAATGCCGCCGCGCAAACGAAACTTTAAGCCAGCGTCTGACAACGCTGGAACAGTCGTTGAACCAATTGGCGACGACATTGCCAACGTTGGTGACAATGGAAATCCTGACGGCGGAATTAGCGAAACTGTCAGCGCGACCGTCAATCCCGCAGAATTCGTCGGAGATAACGGAAGTGATAGCGGAGGAACCGACGCACCAACCGGGCGAAGGCGAGGGCGGCCGCCAGGAAGCGGCGGAAGTAAAAGTAAAGCAAAGCCGATACCGCTTAACCTGACGGGTTTGGAAAAGTTGCTTATCGGCATTCACGGCGGGCTCGCAATCATGTCGGGCCGTATGGAATGGATGCTTGATACCGACGCGAAGATTTTCGACGGCAAGACCGAAGCGGAATTTCTGGCGGCATCGATCAAGGATGTTTCCGATCATTACGGGCACGGCTTGCTCGATCAAAAAACGCTTGACTGGATGAACCTGATCCAATGCCTTGCCATTGTATATGGCGGGCGCGTTTTCGCGATCCGTTCAACGCCGAAGATCAAGGCACCGCCAAAACAGCCAACGCCGCAGCAAAACGCTTCGGCGTTCAATCCCGCGCCGACACGCCAGTTTCACGATAGTCGTTTGGAAGAAGCTTCAAAAGCTTTCAGTCCGCGCGAACCTGCAAACCGCGCGACAATCGCGGGCGTTGGTGAAATCGATTTGCCCGATACGCATCCTTTATCCCCGAACTACAAATTGAATTGAGGCGTTCCATGTTTCGCCAGATCAACGTTGTCGATATGTATCACGGCAATTCCGCGAAGCTTTCGGATTTCGCTGCGATGAAAGCTGCGGGCCTTTACGCTGTTGTTCACAAGGCAAGCCAAGGATCGCATTACGTTGATCCCATGTATGCAGCGCGCAAGGATGCGGCAATCGGCGCTGGTCTTTTATGGGGTGCATATCATTTTCTTGATAGCAGCGACGTTTCCGCGCAAGTCGATAATTTCCTGAATGCGTCGGAAATCACGGCGCCGGGCGCTGATCCGTTTTTGGTCGCGTGCGATTATGAGGATAGCGCCAACGCGCCGACGTTGCAGCAATGCTATCAGTTCATGGCGCAGGTTGATCGTGCGACACCGCCCGGAGTTGCTTGCCTTCTCTATTCCGGCAACCGCATCCGCGAAACGTTGAAGCCAAATCCGGGTGGTCATCAAGATCAATCGATGGTTGGCGTTGAAACGTTCTTTCAGCAGCATCGGCTTTGGCTGGCGGAATACGGCCCGAAAGAAAACGTTCCGTGGCCTTGGAATTCGCCCATCGTAAAATCGTCAGATCAGGCAACACATATTCCCGCGCCCGGTGTTTTCTTGTGGCAGTTCACAGAAAGCGGGCGCTTCAATCCGCTTCCGGGTATGACGGACGGAAATTTTTTCGATGGCACTTTTGAAGAACTTAAAGCAAGGTGGCTGGCATGAATTCGGAAGCTTTATGGAGCATCGCCCGAACGATCCTTTCGATGTTGGGCGCGACGCTTGTGACAAATCATCTGGCAACCGCGCCCGATGTCGCGCAGGCATCAACCGACGTGATGACGATTGGACCGGCGCTCGTATCGCTGATTTCGTTCGGCATCGGCGTTTACAAGCATTGGGGAATGCGGAAGGTTCCGGCAAACGCCATACCGCCTGTTATCACGAACACCGATCAGGCATCGAAATTTCATCTTGGCTGCGTGGCCTTCATCGCTGGATTGACACTTTTCGCCCTGGCTGATCAGTGTCACGCGCAGGCGGGAAAATTCCGTTCTCCCTCGGGCAACATGCTGACGGGCGATCCGTTCAAGGATTTCGGGCAACAACCGAAACAGGTTGATATTTTGAAAGCCTTGGATGCCGCGATCTTGCCCGATCTTCAATATGCGTTACGGATTGCCAACGCGACGAATTCAAAACTGACGGCAAATTGCTATCAGGCATGGATCGATATCATCACGGCGCGGCAAAAATCCTTGTCCGACGACAAAGGAAACGAAATTCCCGAACCATCGCCGCACGTCATAACGGATTTCGAAAAGGCCGTTGAAATTCGCAACGCCTTGCAGCCTGATAGTCCGTTCATGGTGGCATGTTCTCCGGTCGCAAACATGATCAAAACAGATATCATCAATTTCATAGGCAAGGTGTTGGCTGGTGGCGCGGGCATCGCGGCGCTTGTTCCCGGCTTATGATCAACCGCTCCGGCCTCCCGGAGACTTCGAGCACTTGGCAACTTGGCCGCCGTCTCATTCGGGGCGGCGGCCCTTTTCTTAAAGGCGGCGGCCCATGACGGCGGAAGGATGGACGGCAATCATCGCGGCGGCAACGTTCGGCGTATTCTACACCGCAACAATCTTGGGACTTGCCGCATGGATCGCAAAACAATTCGGAATTCTACGCAAGGATTTCGATCAAAAGCATGTCGAGAATGCGGAACGATTTCAGATTTTGAATGATCTCGTTATCGCGCATGAAACGATCTTGAACCATAGAAATTTTCGTATCGATAAAGATGCCCGCTAAATTCCGCCTTCCCCGCACCGATGAACACGCGGCAATCTTGGGCTGCACTGGTAGCGGCAAGACAACGCTTGCAGCTTGGGTGCTGTCGAATGCGCCTTTCGACCGTATGCCTTATGTTTGCATCGATTACAAAAACGATGATTTGCTTGCTTCTATTCCGCGCCTTAAGGAAATCGAAATCGGCGATAGTATCCCGGAAAGACCGGGCCTATATGTCATCAGGCCGCTACCGTCAGAAATCGATGATATGGAAAAATGGCTGTGGCGTGTTTGGGAAAAAGGTGGAACGGGACTTTATATCGATGAGGCGTATCTGTTGCCGAACAAGGAAGCGATTAAGAACATCCTTGCGCAAGGCCGATCTTTGCGAATTCCGGTTATCGCTTCTTCGCAACGGCCGGTTGATGTCCCTCGATCCATCTTTACGGAAGCGAGCCACATTGCCGTCTTTCGTCTCAACGATGATCGGGACAAGGACATAGTGAGGGCCTTTACCCCCAAAAATATGTTGTATGCGGATCGAAAGACGGAAAGGCGCTTGCCGGACTATCATTCTTTCTGGTATAGCGTGAAAGATCACAAAGCAGGCGATTTGCAGCCTTGGCATGTTCTAGGCCCCGCACCTAAGCCCGCAAAAATCGTTGAAGCAATCAACGAACGCCTAGCGCCCGATTTCAGAGTTACGTAAGCGTTTCTGATTATCACGCTAGGATTTTTACGATGGCTGACGGGCCAACAAAATTCTATCTTCAATGGAATATCATCAATTGGATTACCGTCGTAACGATGGTTTTCCTCGCGATGTTGTTTTTCGGCGCTGTCGCATCAGGCGCTAGGCAATGGTCGCGCAAAATGGATGATGCCGCCAATGATGGATAGCGTGAAAAAATACACGCCGTTGAATTTCGAATTGATGGGAAATCCCGTCAATTGGGTGATACTGTTTTTGATGGTGCTATTCGCCGGTCTTGCGCTGTCGCTCGTTTTCCATCCAACCGACGCCAAAACCGGAGACTGACACTATGGGCACGCAGGGCCAAGCACAAGCGCCGCAGCAGTACACGCAGGCGATGAACGATCAGGCACGCGCTTATGTGCTGGCGAATTCCCGCGAAATGTTCCAGCAAGTTGCGGGCAATTCCATCACCGGCACGATCCCCGGTCAGGTTGTCAACG
This sequence comes from Patescibacteria group bacterium, assembly GCA_028865305.1. Lineage (GTDB taxonomy): Bacteria > Patescibacteriota > Minisyncoccia > UBA6257 > 2-01-FULL-56-20 > REEB161. The sequence continues at coordinate 4,982 of JAGWKM010000043.1, forward strand.
TGCCTTTAAGGAACGTTGGCCTCGTCAAGCGGCTGATCCTGAAAATCACAGGCACTGTGGCCCAGGGCGCGGCGGAAACGCAGAGCCTGACAAAGTACGGGCTTGCGAATATCTGCTCCAACATCAACGTCACCGATCTTTCGAACTATCAGCGTGTCAATACGACGGGCTGGCATCTGACGAACTTGGCGACGTTGCGGCGGCAAGGCGCGTATGGCGCGGCCTTCCTCAACGATAGCCCGGTGAATTACGGTTCGAATTTTTCCGTTAACAACTGCCCGGCACAGATCACGACGGCAAAGAATTTTTCGTTCTATTACGAAATTCCTCTTGCCTATTCCGACACCGATTTGCGCGGCGCGATTTATTCCGCCGTCGTCAACGCGACGTGGAATTTACAATTCACGATCAATCCGAATTTTTTCGTGGCGTCGGGCGCTGATAGCACGCTGGCGGTTTTCATTTCATCGACGGCGCAACTCGGAACACTTTCGAACGTCAATTACACCGTGTTTCAGGTGTACCTCGATCAGTTACCGTTCGCAGGGCCAAACCCCATTCTTCCGCTTTTCGATCTTGCAACCGGCTATCTCCTGATCAACACCAATCAGACGGCGCTGTCCGTCAATCAGGATTTCCCGGTGCAATATCCGAACTTCCGACAAATCCTTTCAACCATGTTCATTTACGACAACGGTGGAACGCTCAACACAGGTTCCGATTTGAACTACATCGGAATTCAGGCCGCGAACCTCGTTTTCCTGTTCAAGACCGACCCGGCAACGGTCGCGCTGAAAACGCGCAACACCATCGGCGACGATCTTCCGCCCGGTTCGTATTGCATTGAAACGCGAATGCAGCCGATCAACACGACCGCGTATGGCAATATGCAGCTAGTGTTGAACCCTTCAACCGTGAACGCGAATGCGAACGTGCTGATGGGTTACGAAATGCTCGGCATCATCAATCAGGTCGCCAACGCTTCGTCGCTGGCTGGAAACTGATACGGTTGCGACTTGCGCGGGAGTGATGCCCCGCGCTTGGCGCTAGGCGGTTGCTGGCTTTGACCGGCGCGGCAACCGCCGACATTCACGGATTTTCGGCGCAAGCCGAAATATCTTGGAAGGCGTGACATGAGCTATTCGGGCGAAATGCGCGGCGATGGTTTCTGGAACGATCTTTGGAATTGGGGCCGTCATCCCTTTTCCGAAGGCACCGGAATTTCCGCGCTTCACCTTTGGATACTTGTCGGCATCTTCATCTTGTTTGCGTTGTCTTGGAACATCCTGCTTCGGCATTTGCTCGAAGCACTATCGGAGGCTTGAACTATGCCGCGCTTTTCGCTTCTCCTGATCATCATCCTTTTGATCGTCTACATCGTCGGTGCGCGTTACCCGCAACTGGCACAGAAAATCGGCGTTGCCTGAGATCGCTTCGCGATCTCAAAGCCGCGCCAGCGCAACGCTCGCGTTGTCGCGGAAGCGGCCAAAATGAAAGCCACTTTCAACCGGAGACTAAGACAATGAAATTCTTTGAACACGTTCGCTCCGCGATTGTTGGCGCAGCGATTGCCGCTCTCGCGCTCATGGGCTCCGGCCCCGCCTTCGCTCAGGGCTTTACCCTGCCCGATGGCTCCGCCGTCCAGGGCCACCTTAAGGCCGCAACGCAACCGGGCGCCACACCGCCAACCGCTGTCGGCTGTACCATCGATCCCGGATCAACCGATGTTGTCGGCAAGTGCACCGCGACTGCCGCTTCCGGCTCGATCACATTTTCCAGAACGTTCACCGCCGCACCAGTTTGTCTAGTGGTGGATGCTTCCGCAACATCAACCGTGTCGATGCCGGTCTATACTGTGTCGGCAACGGCGATCACGCTTTCGACGATCATTTCCACGCATATCCTGTTTTACTGGTGCGTGGGCAATCAAGGAAGCACGTAATTGCCGATCCCTCAAAGCAACGTCATCTTTTTCTATCTATTCGCCGCGTTCTTTGTGTTCATCACAATGCGCGGCGAATTGCCTAAGTACATGGGCTTTCTGCTTTCGACGCCGACGCCAGCGCCGCAAGCCGGTCAGACAACCGACAAAACAGGGCAGATTATCATTCAGAATTTGCCCGCAATCGCGGCAGCAGGCGCTTAATGGCTTTCGTTTTCACCATCGTCGGACTGTTAATGATCGTCACCGGGGTGAAAGGGACGTATCAGCAATTCGGCGCGCAAGTCGTCTCGGACTTCACCGGAAGCCAGCCGTTCACCTATTGGGTGGCGGCAATCATCGCGGTTGGCGCTCTCGGCTATGTCGAAAGCCTGCGGACCGTGTCGCGTTTGTTCCTGGCCCTGATCATCGTTTCAATGGTGCTGGCAAATCGCGGCTTCTTCGCGCAACTCACCGCAGCATTGAAGCAAGGCCCCGTAGCGCCGCAAGGATCAGGTGCGCCCGCATCGTCAGGCGCGTCGGCATCGCCGGGCGCGGCTTTCACCGGAGGCGGGCCGCAAGGCACGACGACATTGAAACAATCGTTGCAGCAACCGGGCGGCGGTGGCTTTTGGTCGTACTTCAATATACCATCATGGGCAACGCCGTCATGGGCGCAACAACCCACACAGTAGGAGACTGATACAATGGGCCGGGAAAGCTTTGAACCAATCATCACGATCGCAGCGGGCATCATCGGGATTGCTCTTGTCGCGGTGCTGGTATCGCAACGCTCGAATACGGCGGGCGTGTTTGCAGCCGCTGGCGGTGCATTCTCGAATGCTCTGTCCGCCGCCGTCTCGCCCGTCACCGGCAACAGCGCGGCTCCGAACGTGAACGCGGGCGCGGCCACAAATGGCTTGATGCCGTTCGCGGGCGGCGGCATCGGACAGGGCTTTTCGTTGAGCGGCAACCTGATCGGATAAATCATGACATTCAATCCGTTCGCGATTTTTCATGAGAAGCGAACGCCGAAGCAAAAGACAAAGCTAGGCGAAGCTGATCACTATCGTTTCACGTTCGAACGGAAAGAGTTGCCGGGCGCGGGCGCGCAACAGTACGCTTTCGAAACGCTCGGCTTGCCACCCTATCCGACGTTCGGTTACTCGGGCTCGCATGTCACGAACCCGCTTCGCGAAACCTTCCCGGCATCCTACGTCTTTCAGGCTGTCGGTATCGTCGGCAACCCGCCGCTGTCCATCGTGCAAGGCCAGATCATCACGCAACCGCTTATGGACCCAACGCAGGCGGTTAACCAAGGCGTTGTCTTGCCGGGCGCTATCACAGGCGGCCCGAACGCGATCACGAACGCATCGCCCGTTTTGAGCGGTTAAGGAGCATTCCAAATGGAATGGATCAAGACGCATAAATGGTGGGTGATTGGCGGTGTTGCCGTCATCGCGATCATTTGGCTTGTCACGCGGGGATCATCATCGACCGCGACAAGCGCGGGCGCACCGGGAACAGACGTTGCTGCCGCTACCGCCGCCTATCAGGCGCAACAGCAAGCGGCAACCGAAGGCGCGGCCATCGCCGCGCAATCGCAGGCGGCATCACAACAGACGGCGGCGCAAGTCACCGCCGCGACACTACAGCAACAACAAAATCTTGCGAGCATCGCCGCGACACAGACGGTTGATCTCGCGCAGATCAACGCCAATCAGCAAACCACATCCTTGCTCGGGCAACTTCAGGCTGACGTGACGAACAAACAAACACAGGCGCAAGTCGATATCAACGCTACGAACGTTGGCGGCGCCGTACAACAGCAACAGATTTTGGCGAATGCGTTGACGACACAGAGCAATAATTCTCTTCAGGCTGTTGAGGCCGTTTCCGCCAATCAAACGCGCGTTGCTACACAGTCTTGGTTCTCGAAAATTTTCTAGGGATAGGCACGATGGACCGCGCTGAAAAGATCATGACGGCTCTGGTTATCGCGGCCCTGATCGCGGTGCTGTTGCATGCCCATCGCAGGCGCGGGCATCGCGGAAACCTGACGGGCGTTCGCGTGAATATGTCGGCGACCGATAATGATCGGCGCGGCCCGGCCTATCTGCTATCAGCATTGCCCGAACGTCGGCTGTCGGATGATTTCGCGCATACAGCCGGACTTTGGCCGCATACATATTCGCCACAGGGAGACTGTTAAGATGAAACTCTTTTCGTGGCAGCATTTCAATTTGCCAGCCGTGTTCGCGAAGCTTGATCTCGGCGGCATTTCACCACCGAAGGTTCAAAGCGATGAAGGGCGCGGCGTTGCCGACGCGCTCGATCATCCGCATGTCCGTTTCTACAATCCCGACGATCTTCATTTCCCGGTCAAGGATTGGGCCACGCCGCATCATCACGGCGAGTTACCGGGCAATGCGAACGTGACATTGGGAACGGGCATGGTGGTTTACGATCATCAGGCCCAATGGTCGCGCGATTGCGATGCCGGGCCGGTTCGTCACTTCTTCCATCGGCAGTATTACGACAACCGGATCAAACATCTATGAAAAAGCGCCTTCCTTGGTTCGTCGGCACAATCGGCGCGATCCTGTTTTTCGGATATTACGAAACACAGGCGTTCATCCATCCCGATCATTACGCGACGTTAAGCAATACCGTTGCCACCATAGGCCATGCTTGGCCTATCTCGATTTTCTTCATGGGGCAGTTCTCCGGGATTTTGGCCGCACATTTCTTTTGGCCTTGGAAAGCCAACCCGGAAGGTGAAGGCGGCGGATAGTGTCGAATTTTTTCGATCAGACATTCAGCCAGTTCTCGACTACCGGAACGCCAACTCCGGTTGTCGCGAACGATCCTGGCCCCGGCAACGCCGCGCCGCAGTTCGTTCAAGGCGGTGCGTTCGGCGGCCTCAACTTCGCGCCCATCGATTTCAATCCGCAGTTCGGGCCACAAGGCGCGAACCCGTTGCCGGTCATCGGGCCACCAGGCAACATCACAAGCCAAGGATCGGCTGGCGGAAGCGCCCCGAACGTGCTTCCGACATTCGCGCCAACGAACACCGTGGGCACGCCTTCCAACGCGCAAGCGACGGCACAACCATCGCCTTCGAGCGGTGTCGCGTCGGGATCGCTTGCGGATTACTTCTTTCGGGCTGTGATTGTTATACTCGGATTTATTTTTGTCGCCATTGGTTTGAATATGTTCAAGCCGGGTTTGGTGCCTGTACCTGTTCCGGGATTGAAGAAATGAAAACGTGGCAATTGATCGTTGTGATGACCGCCGCCGCATTCGTTTGGAGCGGATTGGATTATGCGTGTCATCGGATTTTTGATCCGATGCCTCATTATCCGATTTGTCATGACGGACGTTGCGAATGAAAGACGATGCCGCCTCGCTTGTTCTGATCGGTTTGGGAATAGCGGTTTATTTACTTCGCCCGAATGAACGGTTTGCATCTTGGGTTAACGGGCAGGGCAATGTTGTAATCACGTTTGCTTTGCTGGCGGTTGTTGTCGTTTACGCTCTGATTGCGTTGTTCGCTAAACCGGGATTGAAGGCGCTTGCGCTAGTTTGGGCGGTGACACCATGATGAAATATGTGATAGGTTTGGTTTTGCTTGTCGGTGTTTGGTATTGGTACAAACACAAACAAGCGATGGACGGCACAAAGCATTCATGGGCGGTGACACGCGGGCTTGAACCAAACGGGCTTGATATATGAACGGTGATGCAAATCACGCTTGCGATGATTGCGGCATTGTCGAGCCATGCGATA
>JAGWKM010000044.1 GCA_028865305.1 Patescibacteria group bacterium
CGGTCTTCCAGATCGGTATAAATCGACCATTCGTAGCTGGTATAAACTATTCCTTTGGCCCGGGGTTTTACGGTATTGCGCCCGTGATTCCCGACTACACACGGTACATAAACCGGGCCAAGTTCCTCGGCAACGGCGGTCAAAGCCGCCAAAAGAACCGATTTCAAATGGCGCACGGTTTCGAGAACATATTCATCATTCGTTTCGAGAAGTTCCTGGTGTATACCGCCTGTCATCAGATCGCCGCCCAGGCATACGACCGCTCCCGGTTTTCCTTTGGGCATGCGAAGCCGCACCAAATGCAGGCACCGTTCTACTAACACCCGGACGCGCTCGTCGAATATCTTCTTGTTGAACTCGTTCAGTCCCCCGACTTCGCCTTTGCGAACCGTTTCTCCGGCGTGCCAATCAGACCACAGCATCATTGGCATGCCGGGAATATCCTTGGCAGAAGCAAACGGCTTATTAAGCCAACCGGGAGATTCATACGGGATTTCCTTGAGTCGAAAAATCTCTTTGCGGATTTCTTCGACCGTATCATTTTGCCGGCGAATCTGCCGCAGTTCTGTTTTTAGCCGGCTGTTTTCTTCGCGGGCCTTTTCCAGCGGATCACGAAGAACGGTCGTCGCCGTAATCCCGCGCTTTTGGGCATGAAAGATGCGATTGCTCACTGCACTTTCAGAGATTCCGAGAATCAACGCCGCTTTCCGCTGCGAACCCGCTTCCCGGAATGCCCTACAAGCAGCGACCAGTTCGGCGTCGGTAAAACTAGCTTTCATGGCTGCTTCACTTTTCCGCGGAAATAAAGCATCCAGGGCAATCCGTCAAGATCACCGCGATGAACGAACTGTATCTTAATCGTGCTGGGGTCGATCCCATCACGGGTCATAATTCGAATGCCTTCTTCTATGTCGGCCGCCGTAAAATACCCCAATTCGTGGAAAGTATGAATTTCTCCTGCACCCGCTTTTCGAATTTCTTCTTTCAGCCCTTTTATCCGTTGTTCAGCCGTTATTTTCATGGTGATTTTCCTTTCATATGCTTTGTTGTTTTCCGGCCCACGCGATCAAAGCGGCCTCAGCAACCCCATCGTCTTTTTTTCGCGGCCAGAAGCCAACCGCCTCTGGCAGCAATTGCGAGGCCCGGCGGCGGGATTCTTCAGCATTCGATCCTCTAAGCCCAACAAGTTTCTTCCACCTTTGCGGCGTAATGAAAGTATGCGGTCGGCCGCTTGAAAGCACGAGCCCATACACGAAGCCGGCACTATAGCCGAAGGAGAACATACTAGTAACCCCTTGGCCGGGACGGGCCGCAACCGATTCGATAAAAATGTGCTCGGCCTCCAGAAGCAATGGATGCCAGATTTTCCACCATGCCGGATAATCCGGTTTCTCTTTGCTACGAATTTTCACGAGCGGAACCATAGCACATTCGTAAGGCGGCCCCAGCAAGAAAAGCGCCCCACGCTTCCCGGGATCAATACCAGCAATCATTTTCGGTATCTTTCTCCTGTCCAACATTCGGCCGCAACCGGAATTCCAATGTGCCGAGCCCACGGTGGTGCTGTTTCCATGCATTGTTTCAGCACGTAAGAGTTGGCCTTTTCGTGCGGCACCTCACAAATGATTTCATCATGAACTGTCAAGACAATTGGGTATCCGGCTTCTTCCGCTTCAAACATGCCATTCACGAGAAGATCGCGAGCCATGGCTTGTACTACATTCTCCGTCAAAAGGCCGCCATAGGCAACAATTCTTTTCCATTTCCCGAGCTTCCACGCGCTGTATTCGAATGCCGCCCGGATGTCCGGCTCTTCCGGCGTACTCCAAGGCATGGCCTTACGACCAGGTTTGGGGTCAAAATACCACAACTTGCGGCCCGAGGGCAAGCGAGCCGTCAACCAGCCGTTTTCCAAGCGATATTCGATTCCGTAGCTTTCGACTGGTCGGGCATCCCAGATACACCTCACCGCGGCGTCTTCCAGAGCATACCAAAGCTTTGGAACCGCCGGCGCGAACACGGTCCGGTATTCTCGTATAGCTTCTTGACACAGTTCTTCCGGCAAACCGGCTCCGTACCGGCTTTTGAACTTACGCCATCCCATCTGAAAGCCACAGCCAAGCACGATATTTTTCCCGATCGTATATTCAGCCTGATCGGTCTTGGCAACAGGCCGTTTGAAAATCTTACTCGCCATGTCGGTATAAACGGCCGAACCTTTTTCGATTACCTCCCAAGCAGTATGTTGCTGACCCGCAAGAGCCAGCACAATCACGCATTCTATTTTGCTGTAATCCCCGACAATAAAAGTGTTTCCCGAATCGGCAACCAGAAGATGCCGCAACCCCGCCGCAACCGCGCTAAGCGGGTTACCGTACATAGCAGACACAAAATCCGCGTCGCCGGTTTGCAAAACAGACACTAGTTGGTCCGGATCTATCGCTTCACTTTCGACCTTGAGCGAGAGCCGGGGAAAATTCTGCGGTTGCAAGAGACGCCCGGCCCACCGGCCTGTCGTGGCGCCATGATACTGCAATAGGCCGTGCGCCCGCCCATCACTTCCTGCGCAAGCTTCCATGGCCGCTAGTTTCTTAACGCTTGCAGATGATAGCTGGCGGCGCAGATCGAGCGCCAACCGACAATCGGGCGGCAGTAAAACAGGATTTTCCGGCGCCATATCCCCGGCGTCTGAATTGTCCGTTTCAATCTTCAATGCTCGGTCGATGGTTTCTTTTTGCAGATTCGGAAGGAGAGTGCCGTTATTAGCGAGCCACGGCAATAAAGCGGGCGATCCCGGCTTTTCGATGCCGGTGAGGGCGGTAAACTCTTTTGCTAGCGGGACCGAAGCATCCCGACAAATTTGCCGGCAAGCCTTAACCAGGGGAAGATCGAGCCGGATACCGCGCCGGTTGATAGCCTGGTCGAGCAGCCACACCTTTCTCTCGGCTGCTCCCAAACCCCGCAGGTGCCGATGCAGTTCTTCCTCAACTCGTACATCCTGTTTGCAATAATTCACGATTCTTGTGAATTTCTGGGTCGCCTTTATAGTTTCTCCGGCTGCCATCAAGCGGCCGTAAGCAAGGGTTTCTTTTGTGCCCTCGGTGTCTTTCTGAAAACCCAAGCGCATCACTGTTGCAGCAAGTTCTAGCTTGAGCGGTAGGCTCTTCATGGCACACACAGCCATCGTGTCGTGCCAGCGTTCGGCTGGCAGCATCGGCCAGCCCAGACGCCGGTGCATAATGTTTTCCCATATCGCATGCTCGAAAGCGGCATTGTGGGCAATGAACATAGTTATAGGCTCGTGGACATGCACGGCAAACGGGTGATCCGGTTCATAAGCGGACGGCTGAAAAGCTGCGGGGGGCTGACCGTCAACCGAATAGGCCAGACAAATGATTTCTGTACTGAGGTCTTCCGAATACCGCCACGCGCCCGCTTTTTTCAGGTCACAGCATGACCATGTTTCGAAATCGAGAACAACGGAGATCATCTTTGGGCCTAAAGACGCCTTCCCGTTCCGTCGGGGAGCGAACGGAACGGGAAGGCTCAAATCCTTAGGAGAGATGCGCCCCCCAAGGATCGAGGCAAATCAAAACGGGGCTTCGTCCGCTCCGGCATACGGGGCTTCGTCCGCTCCGGCATACGGGTCTTCTGCGGTAACCGATCCGGCATAGCCTTTGAAGATCTCCGCCGAAGGAGCGCCGCCGATCCGCGGGCCGTCTGCCACCCACAAGACTTGGTTAAGATAGGCTTTCACGCCGGAGTACTCTCCAACTCCGCCTTCCGAACCGCTCTTATAGGCGCTGAAATAGGCCGCACAAAGAATATAGCAGCCATTGTAGAACAGTTTTCGTCCTTCAGCTTCACGTTGGGCACCCAAAAGTTCCCGGATCTTCTTTCCTTCGAGCACGGAAAGAACCGGCGGATTTTCCTCATTTGAGGAAGCCTTGAACACCGTATGACCACGGAAAAACGATCCATCCTTATTCCGGATCGAAGAGCGATCCGCTGCGGCGGCTCCCGATTCGATCGGAAACTTGAGGGTCTTGAGATCGCGGCCAGGGAAAGCCTCTTTAGCGACCGCTAGAAGGGCAGCTTTGATGCCCTTTTCATCGGCGCTTCCAGGCGTCAACAGAATCGTAACCGCAAACTTCGGCTCGCCTTTGTTATTGACTTTTTGCGGGGTCACAACAGTTATGAAAGGAGCGCGGGCGCGCTCCTGGAACACGTAAATTTGACCTTTGCTGGACACGGTTGTCTCCTTTGAAACGGTTAAATGGTCGAAACGCAGTCAGCTCTCCTCTGCCGTCTTTGTCAAGATCATATGCTGAAAAACGTTTTGCGGTGTCGGGGCCTCGCAGGCTTGCCGCCGGTCCGATTCGAGCGCGACCGTATATCCCGTCTCCGGGATATAACACCATTCGCGAACCAGTTTTGGAGCCTCGTGGGAAACCTTTTCCATCTCCGACGGCGATTTCAACGCGGCCGGAGTATAGGCTGCCTCACCCAGCTTGGCCGCCAGAATGGCCTCCGCACCGTCCTTAAACACCCGATTACCTTTTTTATGAACTAGCTTTATTCCCGGAACCAGAGAGCCGCCCATTAACCTAGACAGCGCAGCCGCCTTTAAAGCTTTTATCCGGTGTTCGACTGCTTCAATATACTGATACTCACGACCCAGCACTTCGTCGGTTAGTTCCATGGCCGGCCGAGTATCGGCCTGAGCAGCACCAAACAACCCAGCCAAAAGAGGGCAAACCAGTTTGGCCGGGCAAAACCGGCACCACGACCCCGCGTCAAATTGTTCGCTTATTTCAACCCGGTGCATCGCCGGCAGAAGTTCCTCTTGCGCCCACCGCTTGATTTCGCCAGCTGTCGTTTGCCACTCGCGAATAGGTCCATCGGGATGGAAACCGCGCGGCTGCACGATTGTGAGAACCACCGGACGGCTTAGCTCCACCGGAAACCCGATCGTTTTCAGATTGTGTAAGACGCCATAGGCATAATACATCAGTTGCGGATTTTGTTCGGCATCAACCGAAATCCCCACACCGTGTTTATAATCGACAACCGAAATTGGCTCGTACGGATGATCGGTATAAGCTGCAAAATCTACCGTCCCATAAAAATCTTTGTGCGGACGGCTATCGGGATCGCGTCCGATTCCAGCCTCGATCATCCAATGTTGCGCCATCAGCGCACGAGCGTAGCTTATGTAGATCTGTAACGCTTCGGCCATCTCACGTGTGCAAACGATACCGTCGAAATCCTGTCCGATGATCTCCCACGAATCGAAATCATTTTTTAGACAGAACGCAGCTGCCTCATGGGCCGCCGTTCCCTCTTTCGCATATTCCGATTCCTCAGCATCCGGCAAGACGATCTTTTTGGCGAGAGCAACCGATCCCGGACAATGCAGCCAGCGTTCGGCCGACGAGGCTCCAAGCGGCGAGTGGACGGTCACAGCTTTTCCAATTCCGAAAGAAACTCACGCCGCTTGGCCTGAGCGATTGCATCTACTTTCACCGGACCACCGATACAAAACTTGGCGATCAATTCCCGGATTGGAACCGGATCGCCTAACTTTTGCAACTTGAACTGGCAAGCCGAATGCAACTCCTTATCGCCTACCGGGTTAGGCGATTCGGGTTCCGGCTGCTTGACGACAACATCGAATGGTTCCGAATCCGCCAATGATGGAACCGCTTTCGGGGGCGGAACGATTTGAACATCCAACATCGGATCGCGACTTCCGAAGATAGCCTCAGCGATCTCATCCTTGGTGGTGGGGGGAAAAGTCGGTTCGACTTTCTTAGGCCGACCCGGCGGCCTCTTCTGAGCTACAGGTTCGTTTCTTTCTGGTGGTACCAACGTTTCCGTTTGCGCCGAGTTTGCAAGAAGCGCGTGTACTCGTGCAACACATTCCGCTTGCACGGCGGAAATTGCTGCATGACGCGCCGCCTCATCCAACCCTTCGGCCAGATCGAACCTGAGTTCCACCCGAGCCTTTCGGGCCGGCGTATATTCGGTATCGGCCTTTCGGCCGTCTTCGTATGCGATTGTACCACCCGTTATCACTTTGTTTCTCCTTTCATTAAAGAAACGGAACCGCGGGCATGGTAGCCCCGAAAGTTCATGACCCTTCATTTTCGGCAGGTCGGTTGCCCTCTGCCGTCAGCCCAACACTGCCAATTCCGTTCGCCTCCTTTCGCCGTCGCGAAAAGATCATCTCCGTGTACTCGTCGGCAAGACGGATAGCACAAGCAGACCGACTGCCAAAAGAACCAGAGTCAAAACACTCTCGACCGGAAACAGCAAAAAGCCACACATGAGCCCCACTATAACGGCCAAACTACCAAGCGCACAACTCAAAGATTTGAGTGACACTATCTCCTCCCGTTGATTAAATCGAGCGCCGCATGCGTGTGGCGCCGCTTCGTAAGTGTATGAGACAAGATCGTTTCAAGCAAAGAATTGGGAGCAACGAAAAGATCGGCCTGAACCGTTCTCTTTTGGCCGCCACGATCGAGCCGGTCTACAAATTGTTCGTTATTGCCGGGCACCGGATCGGGCTCTCCAATCAGTACGTGCGAAGATGCATGCTGCAAGCCATCTGTGCCCGTTCCCAAAGAAATCACATTTCCGATCATGACGCGCAAATCCGGATTCCGTTGAAACTGTTCGACACGGCTTTGTTTCTGTCCAGGCGATGCAGACCCGTCTATCCGAAGCACGCCATATCTATGCAGCCCTTTTTCGTACTCGTCAAGTACATCTTTATGCCAAGCTCCGATAACCAGCTTGTCCTCGCCACCGTCCAGACACATCCTAGCATATTCGACAACCTGCGGCGCTATAGCCAAACCCATCCTATGTCTTGCTACAGCCCAATTGCCAAGAGTTTCCGCTTCTGTGGTTAACAAATCGGGATTTATGCCTAACAGAGATTCGGCCTTGAGGGCCGCTTTAACCGGACCGGTAGAAAGTACTCTCACCAAGTCGTAAGCCGGCCATTGAAGCTGCGGCATCACATCCCGCTTGAGGTGCCGGACCATGAAATTCGCCCGTAGCCGATTTTGCAGTTCTGCACACCGCCCCACTTCTTCCCGGCTATAGACGTAGCGTGTTCCGTCTTTACGAAACCCCTCCATTCTTGCCGAGGGATTGAATCGCTCTCGAAAGTGTTCTTCACTCATCCAATCTATCGAATCCCAGCACAAATGACGAGCCAGCACATAAGCCTCGCGCGGACGGTTGGGTAACGGGGTGCCTGTCAAAGCTAGGACAGCGCCGCATCGCGACGCCAGCGCCGGAAACCACTCATCGTATTCGTGTCGGCCATTGGTCCGGACCAATTTACGAAATGCCCCAGAATGGTCTCCGAAAATCGCCTGCGTGCGCTCGGCATCCGTAGATTTCAGATAATGTGCTTCGTCCAGGATCAACAGATCGTACCGGCCGCGGGCAAGTGCTTTTCCTATGGCCTCGGTTCGCGCGAGATCGTAACTGACAACCGTCCACTCGGCAGCCGGATGGACACCGTTTTTGCCCGACAGGACTGGGTAAACCAGATAAGGCCGAGGCATGGTCGTCCACTCGCGTATTCGAGTACCCCACTGCAATCTGATGTTCGCAGGACAAACGACCAAAACCCTCTTTGCGCGGATCGCATTAGCGAAACAGATAGCAATAGGCGTTTTTCCCAATCCAGGCTGATCCCCACAAAGAACCCGATTTCGGGAGAGCGCGTATTCCACACTCGCCCGCTGAAAAGGCCAAAGTTCCCTATCCGGCGGGACCGGAATCTTAACATCGCTTGCTTCCTTTCGAGATGCTGCGATTGCAGATACAATCGGATGCAATCGTTCCACCGCCCCATCTATCGCACAACCGACAAATTCGACAGCAGCATACGGTTCTTTGGTAAACAGTTTAGCTTCGCCGGCGTTTGAGGCGGATTGACTGAAATTCCATCCGTGTTCTTGTACAAGCGAACTGACAAGAGCACTATCGACCCGCGGAACGGACAAAACGAACGCTCCCGTGTGCGCGACATATTCAAGCTGCACGGCTCAAAATGCCTTTTCGGAAAGCATATGATGGCGACAAACACACGACGCCGCCCGCCAAAAACGCCACCCATGCGCCGCCCGATCTCCCGGGCACGCAACGGCGAGATAGGTATGAATCATTTCGTGAGCCATAGTCGCATGCAGTTCCGAAACCGTCTCCACAAGACCCGCGCTGATTCGTATAATGGTTTCCCCCTCGGGTGTTAGTTCATGGTCGCCGCGAATAAGTTTACTGGCAATAACATGGAATGCTACTTCGTCCGAGGATGGCAGTTTTTTCTGACGATACCACGATCGAAAAGGGGGAGTCGTCAGCAAAAAGCCGTACATGGCCTCGCACATTTCCGGAGTGATATGGAGGCTCATATTACTTGACTTTCCTCGCTTCCCGAGAAAATATCCTCGCTTCCGAAAGGTTGTCAATGCCCGCAAATCTTGCCGCCGCGCTAAACTGGGCAAAATCCGGGCTTTTTATTTTCCCGTGTGTATCGGGGACCAAAAAGCCGTTTGCCAATTCGAGCGGCCTGAGCGAAGCCACACAAAATCCCGAAACAATCCGGCGCTGGTGGACGATCCATCCCGACGCCAATATTGCCGCAGTTCCGGGCTTATCCGGCCATCTCGTTCTGGACATAGACGCCCATAAAAAGGGCATCGAATCGCTGGAAAGCCTCATCAGTACACACGGGCCACTACCGGCAACTTTTACCGTCGCTACCCCCCGCGGGGGCCGACATTATTGGTTTAAGGGAGCGGGCCGATCTACAACTGAAACGATCGCTCCCGGCATCGATACGAAAAGTCGTCGCGGCTATGTCTTGCTACCTCCGTCTGTTGCAGAAGGCAAAGTATATACAATAGCAAACAATAGTCCTTTTGCCGAACCGCCCCCGTGGCTTATGGCGTTGCTTTTCAAACCCGCACAAGAAAAGAAGGCTGCTACTACGGCCGCACTCGACCTGCCCGCCAACCTTGAGCGAGCCGAGGCTCGGCTTAAAAAATATGCGGCTGAGGGTCATATCGCGATAGAAGGACAGGGCGGAGACAGTCTAACATATCGAATCGCCGCCGAGTTGTTAGACCTCGGCGTAGCCCCCGAAACCGTTACCGATCTTATGGTGCGTATATGGAATCCGCGGTGCGAACCACCTTGGGATGCGAATGAACTCTCACAAAAAGTTGAGAATGCCGCAAATTACCGGCAAAATGAAATCGGAGCCAAGGCAGAACTTCCGGCGGCCGAAGTTTTTAAACTGGCTGTTTCACCTGATGTCCTGGCCCCAAAAACCTCCCGCTTCACACCCATTCCAGCATCCGATTTCGCCCGAAAATTTCAACCGCCGCAGTGGCTGCTTAAGGACATTCTACCACGCAACGGTACCGTTCAACTTGTCGGACCACCCAAAAGCTTCAAAACCTTTTTGGCGCTAGATATCGCCCTTGGAATAACCACAGGGCAAGAAACTTTTGGTCAAATACCGGAGATCGGTTCGGTAGTCTATATCGCAGGCGAAAACGCACACGCCATTGCGCTGAAACATGTACCCGCATGGCGCCTTGCACGTGGTATAGAAGGCGATATCCCTTTCTGGATCATACCCACCATGCCTCGGGCGGCCGAATTCGAAGAAGTCAAAGAAGCAGGAGCAGAGATTTTCAAAGCCAGTATTAAGCCGGCGCTTATTGTGATTGACACTGCTACAAGAGCCCTTCGCGGTCTAGATGAAAATTCCGCAAAAGACATGGGTTTATTTAGCGCCGCATGCGAATACCTACAACGTGAAACCGGCGCCACAATTATGACGATCCGGCACACCGGCAAAAATGCTGCTCGCGGAAGCAGGGGCTCAAACGTACTGGAAGGCGATTTCGACACGTTGATGACCGCCGAACGGCAAGAAAAATCCCTGCTAGTAAAAATATCCATAACCGAACAGCGTAACGCCCTCGAACCCGCCGAACCATTTTACTTCGGAGGACGACCGATAGGATCGTCTCTTGCTTTTTATCCGACCACAGTTAAAGACTGGCAAACGACCGACGATGAATTTTCTCAAGCCCATATATTTGCCACTCTTATGCAGTTGAGGGCCGTTTCTGATGAAACGGCCGTTCCGACGGCTGTATTGGCCGCCGAGCTTGGAAAAACAAATCCCGAAAGTAGTGACAACAAAATTTCCAGAAAATTACACATCCTCGGGCAGTCTACTTTAAAAGCGTATATTGTACCGGGACAGCCCATCAAATGGCGGGTTCCTCTACCATAATAAAATACCAGATCGGCAGCATCATTTTCCGTTTATCTTAGACTCTATAATGGGCTGCAACTGCGACCACGACCCCGACCTCGATCCCGATCCCGACCTCGACCATAACCATACTCCCGACCGCGACCCAGACCCGCGCAACGAACCCGATCGCGAGGCCACCCGAGATCCCGACCGCGACCTCGACCTCGACACCAAACTCACCTGCACACGAGCCATTCGTTTGCCTCTCCAAATCGGCAGCATCATTTTCCGTTTATCCTAGACCACGATCTCGACCCCGACCTCGACATCATTCCTGCTCCCA
>JAGWKM010000161.1 GCA_028865305.1 Patescibacteria group bacterium
CGCCTCACGGATGAGGCATTCCGACGAGCCGAACCCGGCGTTTTTCCGGATAGGGATGCGGCCGCCGCCGCGCATTATTATTTGTCCATTCATCCCCGCGCCGACGCGCGGGGCTTTCTAGACGGCCAGTAATAAGGTCGGGGCCGCTTTACACACCAAAACTACATGACAATCGCAAAACTACACGACATCGGATGTCGTGTGGCAAATAACGAGGTATTATTCCTCAATGGGTCTGCTCTCAAGACATAAGCGCGAAAAAGCGAAGGCTGAAGCTTTTTATCAAAGTATCGGTAAAGTGCCCTGTCCGTATTTTGGTAAAGATATCATCTTTAACTCTGACGGATTTCATCATTTGCAATTCTCTGCGGAGCGCGAACGACCGAAACAGGAGCAGATGTTGAAATTCAGCCTTCTGCCTGCAGTTCCGCACATCATTAGGAATGCCGGAACTATTCAGGAATATCGCCACACAATGGAACCTATTGGGAGAAAACGTTTTTCGGACGGCGCACGCGAAATGAGAGAAATCGAATACTGGGGCATCGTTGCAATTACAAAAGGTGAAAAACCGATACGGATAAAAATAATTTTGAGACGAGTTGGAAATGGGAATATTATCTTCTGGAGCGTGATGCCCACCGTAAAACTCAAAGACGGCGATTCATACCTGCATTTAGCCAGTTCGAGAATATCTGAAGAATAAGTACGAAAAAACCCCGCATGGTGCGAGGTGTTTTCGAGTGCCTGCCTTCAGCTTACTGTATTAGCTGAACGGGGCTTTCGCCCACAGGCACCTCCATAGTATAACTAGGCACATTGTAAAAATCAACTATGCGTCGAGGTGGCGAGCCAGGAGCGCAAAGAGCGCGCGCCGGTCTTTGCGCGGCGCGTCTTTGGTTTCAGCGCGGTAACGTGCGACCGCTGCCTTCCCTTCCGCAATAAGGTTTGCTTTTTCCTCTTTTGAGAGCTTCCATCTAATGATGTTGAGTACGCGCCGCACGGTGGCTTGGTCTATTTCACCTTTCTTACTCTCCTCAACAAAAAGCGCAAAGACGAGATAAGGGTTTTGCGTTATAAGTTGCCTGTGAATTTTTTCCGTTAGGCGGGCACCGATGACAAGGCGATTATAAAAAACTAGCCGTTTTCGCGCGTAGCTTAAAATAGCCGGAAAATTTTCAAGATATTCTTTTAAATCACTAAGAGGATGCCCTTGCACATTTTTTTGCGCCTCGGCACGAAGGAGTTGCTCTAAACGTCGCGTACCTCTAACACGTGCCTTCACACGAGCGATATCAAGACCGGCAAGCTGTGGCAGTTGGCTAATAAGCTTAATGGCTTTGTCTTTCGAAAAACCTACTTCTTGGAAATCGGCAAGGACGCGGGAGATGTCGAGACCGGCGAGTGGCGGGAACTTGCCGATAAGTTTGAGTATTTTCTTTCTTGAAAAACCGGTAGCGACGACTAGGTTGTTTATGTGCTCTTCGAGCGTGTCAATGTGGTATCGGGCAAGAGACCGCTTCGCCTTGGCGCTCAACGAAACACCATCGGCACGAAAGAGCGCCATAATGGCCGCTATGCGCGCCGAAGAAGGGACTTCTTCCTCGCTTTCTGCAGCTTGGTTAAACGCCTCTGTCATCGAGGCATATAAACACAAAAATATTGCTTGTCAAAACGCTACGCAATGAGCGCGTTCCAATCGGCCGCGAAGCGCTCGATGCCTTTGTCGGTCAGGTCGTGGTGAATGTCATATTCGCGCCACGGTTTGTCGAGCAAAATTTCTTTGAACGGAATAGGCGCGAGGTCTGCTTCCGGCACCGACGGCACGGCGGAAAAGTCGGCTTCTTTCCACTCTTTTAAAATTTTAAGCGGCGTCGTCAAAATGTCTGACTTCAACGAAAGCGCCTGTTCCTGATGGAGGAGCGAACGGATGCTCGCGGTTAAGACTTCCACGTGGCCGTCCGAAGACTCGTAAAGCTTTACGATATTTTCGATGAGGTCCATTCCCCGCTCGCCGCGGTCGTCGAGACGGCCGACAAAGGGAGAGACGAACACATCGCCTTTCTTCGCGCCTTTCGTGGCCGCATACACTGCCGCCGCCTGCTCTTCAGTGAAGCAGAGCGTCATGTTGACGCGCATGCCTTCATGGACGGCGCGCTCGGCGGCTTCGAGGCCG
>JAGWKM010000162.1 GCA_028865305.1 Patescibacteria group bacterium
ACCTTGTCGGATGCCGTGATCACTATTTACGGCCGCATCGGGACGCTGAACGAATTTACGACCTCGTTTGAGGAGCGTAAAATTATCGGCGTACTTTTGGGTAGCGGCGGCATCGCCGACGAGCTGCCTCACATCATCCAAATTGCCGATCGCGGACCGGGGCGGATAATTTATCATCAGGACCCGAAAATTTTGGTCGCCAAAGTCATCGCCAGTGCGAAAGAAGAGCTGGGGATATGAATAAAGAAATAATGCAAAATGCAAAATCTATAATCAAAAACCAAAGGCAAAAATATTTAAATCGCGACTTGCGCGTTGGCGCTTATTGTTCGAGTGAAACGAGAACTAAAGTGATAAAACTTCTCGCTACCATGCCTGCCTGCAGGGCTCGAAGAATATTGTCTGTCTTGCACAGTTGAAACTGATGAAGTGCGTAGATCGTATAAATATTTTCCACCAAATCAACGGGCGAGGTTGGAGAGTTTTTATTTCAGCTTTTGGTTATGGGTTTTGATTTTTTAATTTAGGCGACAGTCTTGAAAACGAGTGAGGAGCTACATTATGAAGAGGACATATAAAATTAGGTTGATACCGCAATGACCTCCCTGGGTTTCTACGGTGCCGCTCATGAAGTGACCGGCTCAAACTATCTCCTCAAGACCGACGACGGGCATCATATTTTAGTCGATTGCGGTTATTTTCAGGGTGGGCGGCGCAATGAACGACGCAATTATAAACAATTCCACTACGATCCGGAAAAGGTCACGGGGCTGATTTTGACCCATGCTCACCTCGATCATAGCGGGCGCCTGCCCAAGCTAGTCGCCGCCGGTTTCAAGGGGCCGATTTATGCCACGCCGGCGACGATCGATTTGGCGGCCATCGTGCTTGAGGATGCGGCCCATCTGATGACGGAAGCGCACGAGCGCTACGGCGATCCGATTTTATATACGCCTCAGGATTTGACAAAAACGATCAAAATTATGAAGCCGATCGAATACCACAGCCCGACGAGGATTGCTCCGACGATCGAATTCGAGTTTTATGACGCCGGACATATCTTGGGCTCGACTTGGGTCAAACTGACAATCGATGGTAAGACGATTGTTTTTACCGGTGATATGGGTAATCCGCCGGTACCGTTTTTACGCCCGACCGAGCTACCCGAGCGGGCTGATTATTTGTTGACCGAATCGACCTACGGCGGTCGAGTTCACGAGTCCGATACCGAGCGCATGACCAAACTCAAAGCGGCGATTACGCAAACGATTGGTGGTGGCGGGACACTGATGATACCGTCGTTTGCCATCGAGCGCACCCAGGAGGTAATTTATATGCTCGATCAAATGTACGAGCATCAGGAACTCCCCCACGCCCCGGTTTTTCTCGACAGCCCTTTGGCTATCAAGGCGACGGCAATCTTTAGAAAATATGCCCGTTATTACAATCAGCGGCAAAAGGCGGAAATCAGCTCGGGCGAGGATTTGCTTAAATTCCCCGATCTCAAAGTGACGCTGTCGACCGACGAGTCAAAGACGATCAATGAAGTCAAGGGGCCGAAAATCATTATTGCCGGGGCGGGGATGATGAACGGCGGTCGAATCTTGCACCACGCCAAGCGCTATTTGCCCGATCCCAAAAGTCAGCTGTTGATCATTGGCTACCAGGTAGAGAATTCGATCGGCCGCCAACTGCTGGACGGCGCCCGGCGGGTGAAGATTCATCACCAAATCGTGCCGGTTCGGGCCAAGGTGTCGGCCATCGGTGCCTTCTCGGCCCACGCCGATCAACCCAAACTTTTAAAATTTGCCCAGGCGATTAATCCGCCGCCAAAAAAGATTTTTATCACTCACGGCGAGGTCTCGCAAAGCGTGGCTTTATCAGACGAGCTCGAACACCGGCTCGGCATCGAGACGGTCGTACCGCCATTTGGCAGCGTGGTCGAACTTTAAGCTTATTGTTCGAGGCCGTCAGGCCGAGAACCGACGGGAGAAAGTTGAATACTTCTCACTGCCGTTCGAAGAATATTTTACCGTCACTCGAAGAGTACTTATCAAAGTCTCAAGGCGACGACGATTTCACCTTTGACGGTGTCCGGCAAAAAGTGATCACGGGCGGCGGCGATGGAGCCGCGAAAGATCTCTTCAAATTTCTTGGTCAGCTCGCGGCCGAT
>JAGWKM010000163.1 GCA_028865305.1 Patescibacteria group bacterium
CCGCTTATGCCCGCTCAATGCCGAACGCCGACGACCGGGTAGCGATCGAGCAAAAAGCAGGCAAGTTAATGCAATACGCCGTTTGATCCGCACTTCACCCCTCTTGGCCCGAGAGGGGAATAGTCTGGACCAAACCTAATGAAAGGGGAAAGACCAATGAAGCATGTATGTAGCTCCATTCACGGCAACGCCCTTTGCGACATAGCCGATGAGGTAGAAAAGTTATTCGGGTTTGGAATAACCATCGTCACCATCGGCCCCATAACCCGCAACACTCTCTACATCGATACCCGTTTCCCAACATGGGAAAAAGCCTACGAATACGCCAGGGAGTTATACCTTGCCAGCTTGAACGGCAGCAAATCCTATTATGCTGCCATCAGGAAGTAACCAATCCGCCCAGAAAGGAAAGACCAATGATTTCTATTGCTCACGAAGCTAGTGCCATGGGTGGAGACATTGTCATTCAGAGACAGTTTTTCAATCCTCAAACCGGATATTACCTTTCCATCGAGGCCCATGAAGAAGAACAAGAGGGCAGGTTTTCCGTTGCATTTTTCACGCAAGACGGAAACGACGGAGACCGCGGATTCAGCGGCAGCTTGCGTCACGTTGTCGAATGTATGCAGGATTTTACGCCCGATAACGGCCTCATTGAAATGCCGA
The DNA here is from genome assembly GCA_028865305.1 of Patescibacteria group bacterium. Lineage (GTDB taxonomy): Bacteria > Patescibacteriota > Minisyncoccia > UBA6257 > 2-01-FULL-56-20 > REEB161. Next base: position 667 of record JAGWKM010000163.1, read on the forward strand.
TCCCGCCCGAGGTTTTGAACTAACCGCAACCATTAACGCAAAGGGAAAACATGAGCAAGCAACAAGAAAAAGACATGTTTGGAATGATGGTAGCCGGATGCCCGGATGGATATGTCCGGTCTATCCTTGATGGTATCAAGATCGAGGTAAACAACGCCATTGATAACGACTTCGGCTTTATCGATGTTGTTTCCACATGGCACCAACAAAAGGAATGCCGGGAGGAAATCAAGAAACTGGCCGACTTCCGCGATTGCCTGAAAAACGAAATCAAAACCCTGGAAAAGCAGAAATCCAAATTGCAAGACGGACTGGCCGACCTGCGTAACGAGGCCCGGCGGCTTGCATCTTAACCGAGGAAAAACATGACCGCACAAATAATTGGCTTTTACAAATGGTACGCCGAATTTGACGATGAGCACGGCCAAGACCTTTACGCCAACGCCATTACCGACGCCGAGGCCATTGCAGCCGCGGTTGACTTTGTGAAGGAAACAGGTTGCAAGGTTCACGTCAGGTCATCCGGGGAATATCTCGCCGAGGTTCGTCCTGGTTATCAAGGTTCCGTCCACGTCGAGCACCACCGAAGCGACGGCACGGTAACGGACTTTGAAATCCCCTGTTTAATGCACCTGGTTTCTACCTGGCTGACCGCAAAAAACATTTTGTCTTGACTTGAAAGGGAACCATGCACACCATCACCGCCAAGGAATGGACCGCCAACATAACCGCCCATATCTGGGAGGAAACCGGAAAAGGTTCACTCCGACCAGTAACCGGGATTACCCGCGATTATTGGATACGCACCGGCGGCACTTGCTCCGCCTCCTGGTGCTGTACACCGGATACCCGGCTTTATGTCGGCACGCCCGAGGAAATCAAGGCCCTGGAAACCGAATTGAGAGGTAAGCTGGAATCCAATCGGCTGACCTGGACCAAAGTAAAATCTTGAGGAGCCCATGAAAAAACAACTGCAAACGCAAACGTACCGAATTGGTGATTTGACCATGCAGGCTATCGCCGACGCCGGCCCCCTTGGAGTGACAATATCGGCGTTTATGGCGATGCCATCCGGCCCACCTTGCGGCCTGCAAACCAAAACGCTCACCTGGAACCAGTTACACGGCCAGGATGAGGAACAGACCATAGCCGATACCGCCCAAAAATTGTGCCTTGATTGCATGATAGCGACCTGCAAAACCATAAAGGGAAACCCATGATTACGGCAAAAGAAGAACTGCAAAATATCGTGGACCGACTCACCGAGATCCAGGCGGAAGAAGTTATCGCCGCCATTGAAAACCATTGCCCGGCTTTAGTCGGCTTAACTGGTTTCCCCGTTGTCAGGGGAGACGGCCAGACTGTCCGAGTAACCATACCCAAGGAAAACTAATGTTGACCGCCAAAAACGAACTACGGGATTTATCCGAACGCTTACACGAATCCGACGCCCGGGAGATTATTAACTTGATCGAGGACGAGCTACCCCACCTCGTCCACCTTGTTC
>JAGWKM010000164.1 GCA_028865305.1 Patescibacteria group bacterium
CGAGGCGCGCTTCAGGTCTGATTTCGTTGGCTTTTTTAACGCTTGACAGGAAAGCGGTGCTCTGCGAATCTCCGCGGTGTGAAGCATAAGACCAAATCAAAACTCACCCCGCTGACCGTGCGCTTATCGGGCAGAACATTGGGCCGCCTGCGCGATTTGGCGCACAAGAACCATAGATCCGTCGCGTGGATGATCAACGAAGCCGTCGGGTTCACCCTTCGCAACAACAAGCTTCCGGAATGGAGATAGCTATGGAGATCGTTAAAATCTTAGAGGCTTTGTCCGAACAATTGAAGTCTCGCGCAGATTATCTGGCTCGACTTAGCGGCAGGTCAGACGTACGTGCTCCGGACTCCCTGATCGAGCGGGCGAGCGTGCTTTACGAGCTTAAGAATTTAGCTGCGGCAATGGCGAGGGATCTTAAAAACGAGCCCGCAACATCACGCAAACAAACCAGCGCTCAGCCCACGGTCGACGATCTGCTGAAAGCGCTCGGGCGGCTTGGCTGCCGAATTTCTTCTGATGTTGCGCCAGTGCTTAAATTTTTTCCCAATGGGACTGGCATTGTCGAATTCCCTCCATATCGCAAATTTTTCTCAGACCCCTTGGATGCCCTGAAGGCCATTGAAAACTTGAGCCCAGGAAACAAATGAAATCCAAACCTGACAAAAGGGCGAATCGCTTCGCCTACAACCATCCCAACCTATGCGCTGTGGTTCTGTGCATTACATGTGGAACGTCGCTTTTAGCATGCGGTCGCCCATTAACAGGTGGAAAAACCTGCCCGGTGCACGGCAAGGTTAAAGAGCAATCGAAATGAGCATGCCAACCAAATCGAAATGGGTCCCCGGAGCGGTGCTCCATGCGGCTAGAATTGATGTGGATCCTTGTGATCTCACATGCTCTGAATGCGCCAGCCTAGAAAAGGTCGTCATACAAAGCTTCGTTTCAGAGGTCTGCCGACGCGCCGAAGCAAAGATGCTCAATACGGGAACATGGAATGGCGCGCATCGCGCCGCCATGCAATCGATCCTAAAGGAGTATGGCGAATGAACTTTCCAAGACGGCCGCCAGCTTGGGCTTGGGTGTTGGTAATTGCCTTAATGTGGACATGCTTGATTGCAGAGGCCTGGATCGGGCGTCATGCTCAGCAGATTCTTGGCGGAGAGACCTTCCTTCTTCGGTCCTCGAACGGGTTTGTTACGGTCGTCGCCAACAAGCCGATTCACTTCGCACCTCCGAAAGAAAAAGAAGCCCCGCTGGTTCAGGTCGGCACGATCCATTTGGATCATTGGATCGACACCAACAAGCCACCGCGCCTCGCGCCGACAAAGGAAACGCACGGGTCGCTTGTAATGACCAATCTGACGTCCTATATTGACACCAATCTCGAGGCACTCACGATGTTTACGCTTACTCCAACCACAGACCTATGTGTTGGAAGTCCACCGTGGTTCATGCTTCGCCACAGGACTGAAACCAACACGGACTGGGCTTGGTCAGCAACAAACAGCATCATTACCGTTACGGCAGAACCGAGCGTCCGCAAAAGATCCAACGCCTGGGAGATTACGTTCAAATGACCAAACTTGAAGGCCAAATTCTTTTGGCGCGAACCGGCCAGTTAACTACCGCAGATTGCGCTGGCCGTCGCGAGTCCGATCTGCATGACGCGATCGTCGCCGAATGCAAGCGCCGCGGTTGGATCTATTTTCACGGCTCTATGGCGCACAGGACGCGGCGCACTATTGGAGAGCCGGATTTTTGCATCTTGATACCCGGAGGCAGGGTTCTGATGATCGAGTGCAAGAGCGCGAAAGGAAAAATCAGACCCGAGCAGGCGGGCATGATTTATTGGGCGCAGAAGCTCGGGCACGTGATCCATGTGGTTCGAAGTGTGGAAGAATTCCTAGAAATCATCAACAAATAAACCATCATATCAAACCAATGAAAATCAACTCCATCGAAGTAACAGCGGGGCGTACTTTCAACCACCCGCATGAACAATACTCAAATCTTCGCCCCGAAGTCCGCATGGTCGCCACCATTGAGGATGGCGAAGATGCAACGAAGGCGGTGCAAGAGCTCCAAGCGAAGGCCGAGCAACTCGTCGAGGACCACAAGAACGGGTTGCTGAGTAGCATCGAGCAACTTTACTCGCTAACCGAGCG
>JAGWKM010000165.1 GCA_028865305.1 Patescibacteria group bacterium
AAAGCGATTGCGGCTTGTCGTCTAGGAGCGACCCAGACCTAGCCGCGCAATTCCGAACGATGCCAAACTTTGTCACAGGCGGTCAAGGAAAAAACGTACATGAAACTACTTATCCGCGTTTTCCACAGAATTAGTCGGTTTCATCGCCGTCAGGTTTCAGCAGCCTCACCAGCAACCCATTCTCGCCGTTGATTAGCTCGAATTCTTGTCCGTCACGGCAACCATAAACGGCGTAGAGATAATGGCGAATCGCTCGCGCCACTTCGGGCCAAGTCAGGAAAATATCGTCGCTCATTTTCCGGCCATCAATTGTGCCCTAGTTGGAGCGGCGACAAACTCTCCGCGCCGTGCGTCTTGATATCCTTCGCTCCACCCTTTACGGAATTGCATCCGCAATTCTCGTGAGCGACAAATGTCAGGAATCTTTGGATCGGATGGTCTACCGATTTGTGCTTGACCACAGAGATAACCGAGGCCGAAGGATTCATCTGGACTCATATCGCCAGCTTGTAGTTCTCGCCCTTGCGGGCCACGGGCGGTTTAAAATTACAAACGCTGTTCTTTTGGTTACGCGGCGGCGTAGTCAATGCTTTGCTTGACGACCAACCACTCCGTAGACGCCGCGATAGCGTACAGTGAGGAACGCCAATTTTATTGGCCCATTGAGAGATGGTGAGTTTTACGCCCTCGAACTCCAGAAAACGACTGTTACGCCGATTGTTAGCCTGCTGTTTAGATGTTTCCCACCGGCAGTTTTCTGGCGTATAACCGACATCGTTATTGATTCGACCGAGAGAAAAATTCTTCGCGGGCGGTGTTCCCATATCAGCTAGAAAATTTGTGAAAGTGAGCCAGCGCTCACAAATCGCGATTCCGCGTCCTCCATATCTACTATAAGATTTATGAGTTTTATTTAGACATCGCGCCAACATTCCACGCCAACATTTATAGATTTTTGTTTCATTTCCAAAAATTTTACACTGACCGTGCGTTTTTCGTGCATCGCGTAGAATTTGTCTGGTTAGACAGCCGCAAGATTTTGAACGCATTGCATTTCCGATCTGAACAAATTTTTCTGTCCCACACATTGTGCATCTCACATGCACACATCTGTGACCTGGACGATGCTTTTCCAGACCAATCACAATATATGGACCGAGACGCGATCCTTTTGGCGGGTTTTTTATTTTAATGGCAGACAATAATTTTCTCCCCGCTTAATTTTCGGTAAAAAATATTCGGCAACTTTTTTCCCAGACGGCGTTTCAACAATTTTAGCCTCTATTTTATAACCCTTCGCTTTTAAATCGAAAATGCGGCCAGAAAGTCTAAGACAGTGAAATTTTGTGAGAGCATCCAAAGGAGTCAATCGTTCGCCTCGTAGCAGTGCGTCAAGGATGGCGTCGGACTGGCTCATGCGGCTTTTACCTTTTTCTTAGAACGCCCATCTTTCGCCGCTTCCACTGGATCAATGCCGATGTCGTTCAAACGTGCGCGTACTTGGTTCAATTCCTTTTCGGCTAGCGCCGTAATCTGACCGCTAAATGCCAGCGTATCAGCTAGTTTTATTGGCTGATAATAACGGCCGTCAAAAACAGCTAGAACTTTATCTCCATGACGCACTCTTTTAAGCACCGTCGTAAGATGACGATAGCGGCTGACTAGCTTGTTAACCTCACGAAGATCAATCTGTTTCATAACTTTTCCTCCGTTGCTGATGTTTAAGCCGTTTTCCTCGCGCTTGCGGCTTCGATCTCGATTTCCATTTCGGTCACGTCGCCGCGTTTTATGGTGACACCTTCGGCGAAGCGGTCGTCATCGGTCACGCGATGCTTCACCAAAATATCTTCCGCCGCCTTGATGCGATTTGTAACGTCCCCGCGAAGCGAGCGCGGCAACGTGATCGTTAATAGGTATGGTCCGATAATGCGCGGCGGTTTTTGTATCAGGATTTGCCAGCCCGCTTCCTTCTGCCATTGCTTGTAACGCCGTGAGGTTATTCTCCCGACGCCCGGAACATTCGCATAGAGCGAGTTGACCGAAGGGGGGACCGGAAGGCGAAGGGTCAAGCAACCCTCCAAACTCGGACGCCATATTGACCGCGTTCCGTAAGACGCCGACAGGCAAATTCTCTTTTATTGCGATTGGCAAAGGCATTAGCC
>JAGWKM010000166.1 GCA_028865305.1 Patescibacteria group bacterium
ATGGTGCTATCTATTCCGCGCACGTTCCGCCTCTCGATCCTCAAGGTTTTTGACTAACTCTTTCAACTTCACGAGCATTATATCTGTCGTATGTTCTCGGTCGAACGGCTTGCGACTGCCGACGATGGAATCGGCAAAATCATAATCTTCAACGCTCCTGCCGCCGCGCCCAATTTTTTTGATGCGATCGGCATAATAATCGAATATAGCCGTTTTGGTTTTGGTATAGATGTCGGGAGCGGACTCAGCGGAAGATGTATCGCTCGATGGCATTTCTACGTTCACTTCACGGAATTTTTGAGTGAGCGCTTCGGCTCGTTTGCGACGCACCAATTCAATATCAATTTTCCGCTGTTCAACATCTTGTCTTTCCTCCTCCGTAAATTTTTGCTCCCGCAGTGTCTGCGTTTCCGTTTCGGTTGTTCCGGGCACTGCTTCAGCTACCGTTGCCAGCGCTCTCTCTACGTCCTCGTTGAGTTTCTTGGGATCGGTATCTCGCGCCCATTTTTTCGTCAAAACGGCAGTAATGTATTTCGGGTTCACCTGCCCCTTGATATTGGTTTCTTTAGAATCGGCGACGTTTTCCTCGATTTCGGAAATGGGAACATCTATCACGAGCACCGCGCCTTCGCCGCGGATATAGCCTGCGGCCTCTGCGGCATTGTAGGTCGCCGAAACATAAGGGCTGATGCCGCGCTCGGCTATGCCACCGCCATGTTCTATTTGCCGGGAAGAAAGCTCCTGACGGACGCTCCACCCGTCGAGTACGCCGTCCTCAATGCGGCGCAAATCATCATTCAACCGTCGACGTTCTGCATCGCTCAATCTGCCACTCACCTTATCGACATAAGCAATTAGATTTTCATAGGTCGGCCGGTTCGCCAAATTTTCAACTTCCGTTTTGACATCTTCGATGGTCGCTGCCTTGCCCGCGACGTTTTCAGCCCGCATGGCATAAGACGTTTGATTGAATATCGACGAATCGAGATGATTCACGCCGCGAAAAACACGCACCGTCTTTCCGGCGGGCGCTTCCTTGCGGGATAGGATAATCGCTTCAGAGAATACCGTGTTATCCGACAGAGATATGTCTTTCGCTTCGACGCCCATCTCGCGCAAGGCCTCTCGGAGATCGTTCCGCACCCCCGATTCAGGTTGTTCGGCTATTTTGGGTTCGGGAATAGCCTGCACCACTTCAACTTTTTTAGATCCTTCGGATGTTCCTCGCCGTTTGATTTCTTCATCAATTGCCTCCACCAATTGCTGCATCTTAGAATCCTTTTTGACCTCCGAGCCGATAAATGGAGCGAGATCGTATTGTCTCGCGGTTTCAAGAGATGCTTGCGTCATTTCGGGTTTCCGAATGTTTTCCTTGAATGCGTCCAGCCAGCGAGGGTCTCTTTCGCTGCGGTATTCGAGCAGAGCTTCTGCAAACTCGGCTCCCGATAGCTGGTTGACCGGCTCAATACCATCCCCCTCCAGCGAGGAATCCGCCATCGATTCCGAAGATTTTCTCGATCCGAAAAGCATGAGCCCCTTCGATCCGAAACTTTGCGATACTGCGCCAAGAAACGCCGCCTTCTTTTCATCAGAATCGGATTCGTAAGCGGATTTCAAAGCCGCATAATCGAACGACCCCTGCGTGGTCATGCCCATGATATTGATGAGGCCCGCTTGATGTTTATAGGCGTTTACATTAGTAGCGGCTTCGTCGAAAAGGCGGAATAGCCGCTCGTTCTTTGAAGCAAAATCGCGCTGGGTATGGCGGTATTCGTGCATCAACGCATCGCGATTGAACGATTGGTATGTCGGATCATCCGCGTGCGCGAGAATACTCTCAGCGCGATCTTTGGAAAGGTAGATAGTTGGCGTTCTACCGCCGCTCCGGACAACGAACATGGCCGGGGAGTCGGTCATCTCCTCCCACCAGCGATCTTTCTCGAAGAGATCCTTGTCTTCCATCGCCGGATTACCAATCACTTTGATTTCAAACAATTTTTCCTTCGAGAGAGCGTCGATGCCGAGCGATTCGCGCTGATTTCGCAGAAGGCCGCTATCCGGGTTTCGCAGTTGCTCATTGAGCTTGTCTGTCGTCTGTAAATCTATAAATCCTTCCAATCGTTCAATCCTTTCCGCTTCTTTGGCATCAAACTCATTTCC
>JAGWKM010000167.1 GCA_028865305.1 Patescibacteria group bacterium
ACAGACCTTTCATATCCGGCGGGCACGGGGCCGGCAGAAGAAAACCGTACGCGCAACATATTTATCTTGCCGAACGGATACTTGCGCGAAGCCCCCCAGGACCCGAAAGCCGGTTCCCGCACAACACTGGGTGGTCCTACTGGGTTGCTTTATAACGATTTCACATACGAGAACAACTTCTTGATTTCGATGACCGGTAACCCGATCGTGTTCCGTTTTGTGGCGGACGTGAGCGATACAACCCTCTTCGATTCCATGTTTGTGGAGGGTTTGGCGGCGCGTATTGCAATGGAAGTAGCAGAACCCCTTACCCAATCGGCCGCTAAACTTCAAGCCATCGCCGCCGAATATAAGCTCTTCATGACGGAAGGTCGGATTGTCAACGGAATCGAGACCGGTCCCACAGAGCCGCCCGAGGACGATTATTTGTCGGTTAGGTGGTAACCGATGGCCGGTGCCTCATTCGTTCAGACCGATTTCCAAGGTGGTGAGTGGTCTCCCGCGGCCCGCGGCCGCATGGACGATCCGCAATACAAGACGGCTATGCAGGCCAGTCTCAATGGCTTCCCGCTGCGAAACAAAGCGTGGACCCGGCGCCCGGGTTGCTTGTTCATGGCAAATAGCCGCCGGGGTCAGAAAGCCAGGATTATGTCGTTCGCTTTTAGCCAGAGTAATCCGTTTGAAATTGAATTCACGCCCGGAATGGCACGTTTTTATTCTGCGACAGGTCCGATTTTCACAAGCGACGTTGTGCCTTTGACGAGTATCAGTGCGGCCAATCCTGCGGTAGTGACAGTTCCGGCGGTTCCTTCGACTTGGGCGAACGGCGATGAAATTCAATTGAATCTCAATCCTCCGTTTTCGGCGGATGTTCTGACGGGCCGCCGGTTTATTATCGGGTCGGTCACAACCACTACGTTCACCATTTTCGATTCGCTGACCGGCGCGGGTATCGATGGCTCGACATTTACGTACACACCTAATGCGACAGGCACGCAGGATTCGGTTCTGAAGGTTTTGGAAATAGCGGTTCCTTATGGGCCTAACGATTTCGATCAAATACGAATTGTCCAGAACGATTCTGTGGCGCTTATTCTGTGTGTCGGATATGCGCCGCTATCGCTCACGACCACTAGTACGGGCTTCTCGATCGTTACGCAAACGTTTACGGACGGCCCGTATCTCGATATTAATACTACGACCACTACACTGACACCTTCTGGAACAACCGGAAGCATCACACTTACCGCATCTGCCACCACAGGCATTAATAGCGGCAGCGGTTTTTTGGCGACTGACATAGGGAGGTTGGTCCGGATACAAGGAGCACCCGCCGCATGGGCGGCAGGAACGGCCTATGTCAAATCTGCCACGGTTCTCGGTTCGGACAATAATATCTATATTGCCCAGGTCAAAAGTACCGGTGTCGATCCTACTTCCGATAATGGGGCCAACTGGGTTTTGTCGGGACAGGTAGTAGTATGGACGTGGGCAACTATTACAGCGGTTGCTTCCGCCACCTCGATTACGGCAACCATTAACGGGCCAGCATTGACCACAACGGCGGCGACAGTTTCTTGGCAACTCGGTTTGTATAGTCAGACTACCGGTTATCCGGCTGTGGGGGTCTATCATGAGGGGCGGTTCTGGCTGGCCGGCTCGACGACAGTTTTCAACCGAATCGACGGCAGCAATTCGAACCAGGTTTTTAATTTCGCCCCCACTGCTTCCGATGGAACGGTTGGCGACGGTAATGCGGTTTCTATTGTTTCGAACGCCGACACGAGAAATAAAATTGTATGGATGCTGACGGCGCAGGAAGGTATCCTTGTTGGGACTATTTCTGGTGAATGGCTGATCCGGGGATCGCAGTTTGGCGACCCCCTTACTCCGACCAGTGTTCAAATCCGGCGTGTTTCGACCTATGGTTGCGCTGCGATTGAGCCCCAGATTGCCAGTTTAACTACCGTTTTTGTACAGAAACAACAACGGGAACTGCTTGATTTTGACCACTATCCATACGGGGAAACGGCCGGTTGGTCTGCTAACGATATTTCTTTACTAGCCAACCATTTGACGGCATCGGGAGTTGCCGAGATCAGATTGCAGCAGGAGCCCAATCGTATCATGTGGGTTCGTAATAATGACGGTACTCTTG
>JAGWKM010000168.1 GCA_028865305.1 Patescibacteria group bacterium
GGTTTCTTGTTACCCGCTCGAGCGCTCCTAAGCTCTCGAAACGGGTTCTGGTTTTTTTGTGATTGCACTTTCGTGCTATTCAGTTTTCAAAGAACCTCTCCGGAGAAAAGAAAAGCCGGAGCTTCGCTCCGGCACCATTCCAATGGTCTGACTATTCGCTAGGTTCTAGAGAGTAGTTACCATATTGGGAGTGCCAAAGCTACGCAAGGCCATAGGCCGAGCGTGAGGGGCATAGTACCCCCTGCCCACAATGGCGTCAAGTAGCCCCAATTCCCTTAATTATGGCCGGGGGGAATCAGTGAATTGTTACTCCCTCATTACCGGAAAGCCCCCTTAACACCTGCTGTAATTGTGCCTCTAGAACAGTATCTTTCATCTTTATCAAGATACTCTCAGCTGCAGTTTCCAACGCGACAGCCTCTCTTTTAGCTCTGCGGTAATCCTGAAGTAAGCGATTTTGTTTTGTGTCCAATTCTCGGAGATAATCTAGTCTTTGTAAGCTAGTAGGAATTAATTGATTCGCTAATTGACTCTTCTTTCCCGCGTCGGTTTCTGCCTCAATTCGGGCTCTAAGCTCGGCCAACTGGGTATCCACGAGTGCATTTTTATTGCCCATTTCTCCCGAAAGTGTAGCAATATCTTCCGCAGCTTTTTTCATTTCTCCTACTGCCTTCTCCAAAGCAGAAATAAGTTCATCTGTGATTTCTTTGGCGTTCTTCCCTGCAGTAAACTCTTCGACAAAAGTCCGAGCCCTTTGGTAAGGGTCTTCTAGTGCGGCTTTTTTCTCCATCCTGCAAGTATAGCTCGAACATGTTTTGAGGTATAGTGTCACTACCATATGAATTCCAATATCACCGTTATTTCCCTTGGCGGCTCAATGATTGCCCCCGAGCTCCCCGACCCGAAATTCGTGAAGGGGTTCGTGGAACTCCTGAAGGCGCGCGTCAAAAAAGGCCGCCGGTTCATCGTGGTGACGGGCGGCGGCAAGACCTGCCGAAACTACCAGAACGCCTTGGCCGAAGTACGCAAAGTAACGGATGCCGAGAACGACTGGATGGGTATCTATACCACACACTTCAACGCACAGTTCATTAGGATGGCGTTCGGCGAGAAGCTCGCGGGGAAAACAGTTGCAACGGCATACGGCAAAAAACTTCCGTTCAATACGCCGGTCTTGGTCGGCGGCGGCGAAGTGCCGGGCCACTCGACCGACTACGACGCCGTTCTCCTCGCCCGCATGTTCGGCGCGAAACATGTGGTGAACGTCTCAAACATCGACTACGTCTACACCGCCGACCCGCGCAAAGATAAGAACGCGAAACCTCTGCCGGAACTCACGTGGAAAGCATACCTCGCGCTCTTGCCGAAAAAATGGACGCCGGGCCTCTCTTCCCCGTTCGACATGACCGCCTCGAAGCTCGCGCAGAAACTCGGCCTCACCGTTTCAATCGTGAATGGCGGAAAGCTCGCGGAAGTCGCGAACGCCATCGACCACAAAAAATTCAAAGGGAGTGTTATTTCTTAGGGACGAATTTCTTTCCCTGAAGTCTGCCCAAAAGCCCCGCCGGTTCTACGGGGTTCACATATTTTGCCTGTCCGTTCGCCCGCGCTTCTTTGCTTGCGGCCTCTTCTGCGGCCTCGAACGCGTCAATCTTTGCAGAAACCTTTTGAGCCGATTTGATTTGTTTTTCGGTAAGCGTGTCTACTTTCTGTATCGTCGGCTGTCCGTTTTTCCGCACAATATTTCCGAAAGAAATATGATACGGACGCCTATCACACGCGCAGCGTACGGTGACTTGCGAACGTCCAACGGAAACATCGGCAATGACTCCGTACACGGTCACCTTCCCCAACCCGGGTTCTTTGTAGGTAATGACGGCAAACCGCCCCGGTGCGCCGAGCGCTTTCACGATGATTTGGTCCTGACGATGTTTCTCTGCGTTTTGCTCTAAATACGCCTCGTTGCTGTCATCGTTTGCCGGTTCTTTAAACAAGTCCGAAAACCACCCAGCCATCGGGCGCGGGTCGTTGTCCTGAAGCTCCTCAGGAATCTTAAATGCTTCTCCTGCCATATGCCGAGTAGTATAGACTATATTTTATATGTTGTCAAGAGTGCGTTTTTCAGCGGTTTTGCCG
>JAGWKM010000169.1 GCA_028865305.1 Patescibacteria group bacterium
GCGTCGTGCCGATGATTGAGCGCTGCGGCGCAGAGCTGGGCGTTAACTTGGCCATCAGCCTTCACGCCGTGACGGATGAGCTGCGCGACCAGATTGTGCCCATCAACCGCAAATACCCGATTAAAGAACTCTTGCACGCCTGCAAACATTATCCGGCGGTCAGCAACGCGCGGCGCATCACGTTTGAATATATTATGCTCAAGGGCGTGAATGACAGTCCGGCGGACGCGAAGCAACTGATCCGCCTGTTGCGCGGCATTCCCTCCAAAATCAACCTCATTCCGTTTAATCCGTGGCCGGGCTCGGCGTTTGAATGTCCCGACTGGAAGAGCATCGAGCAGTTCGGCGACATTCTGAACGCGGCGGGCTATTCCAGTCCCATTCGCACGCCGCGTGGGCGCGACATCATGGCGGCCTGCGGACAGTTGAAATCTGCGAGCCAGAAACTCTCGGCCACCGAACGCGCGGCGCTCGACGCCATCATCGCCGAAAAAGAACGCGCACAGGGCATTGCGAGGTAACGATATGACACGCATTTTCTCCGTCTCGCAGGAGCTTTTTCACACGCGCGGCGACTATGTGCTGCGTGATGTTCAGTTGGGGTGTTGGCGGGCCGACGATGGGGCTTATCAACCGCTCAGTGCGGCTTCGTTTTTGTGGCGGAAAGTGCCCTATCTTTTTGCCATTCAAAAAGGTAATTGCGGCGTCGAAAATTGCTTCGCTGCGGATGTCAACTTTCGCTATGCCCAAACAGGGCAATTCAGTAAAAACCTCATGAGAGAAGCCTGATGGCGAGGTTTCTGTTGTCCTGCAAGGTTTCGATAGCCTTGGTTGGTGAGTGGGAGACGGTTTTGAGCAAGGCGAGGACAATGTTGTTCAGGATGAAGAGGGCATGGGGAGCCTTGTCCTTGCGGCTGGTGAGGGTGTCTTCGCCGAGGAACACGTCCTTGTTTCTGTGCATGATCTCGATGCCCCAATGGCTGCGATTGAAGGTGAGCAGGTCTTGGGGGGAGGCTTTATCGGCTGACAGGCTGGTGATCAGATAGGCGATTTCTTCTTTCGGCTTCGGCCACACGCCTTTTTTCTTGCGTTGAATGATACGACGGACGCGGCAAACCTGTTGGGCGGTTGGCCATTCTTTTTCAAGGCCCGTGGCTTCGATGGGCAGCACGTCGATGATGCGGTGTTCAATGCGCCCGTGCGCTTTTTGCACGCCGGTGTCGTGATGGCCGAGGGGGAAAAACCGGCTGTTTGAAGGCCGTTTCAATCGCCTCGCTCAGGTTGCCCTGATTGCCTTTGACGGGAAACAGATAATCCCCACCCTTGGCGACAATCTTGTTCATCAGTTTCTTCTGACAGAACATGGCGTCGCCGGTGACAACCTTGCCGCGTAAATCCAGTTGATCCAGAAGCTTCAGGGCGTCGGGTATTTCCATGCCCTTGCCGTGTGAAGCCTCGGTGCCGATGATGTTTTGCAAACCGCAACAAAACGCCGATACCACATGCGCCGCTTTGCCTTTTTCGTTCTTCGTCGCCCGCATCGTCTTGCCGTCAATCGCAACCTGACGGGCCTCGCCCGTTGGTGTTGTCACCACCGCTTGGCGCAAAACATCCCTCAGCGCATCGGGTTCGAGCACGCGCATCGTCTCCGTCAGTGTCGCATGGCATGGCGTTCGTCCGGGGAGAAACCCAAGCCGCCTTTGTTGCTCCGGCGTCAGTCCCCGCCCCAACCGGAAGGCCGCCATCAAGCCACGCCGCCCGCATAGAAAACTCAAGAGTATCAGAGCCAGTATCGACCACAGCTTGTAATCTTGCCCCTGCAATCCTCGCGGATCCGGCACTTGTTCCAACAAGGCTTTTATCATTCAATGAGGCTCCTTTCTCCCCAGCCTCTTGAACTATTCATTCGTTAATTATCAGTTAGTTGCTGCGTTTAATAAATTGCCTTGTCAAATACATAAATATCGACTTAAACGATCCATACTATTTGCCACACCACGCGGACACGCCCAGCTTCAGCTTCCCCCCACCTATAACCTGCATGCTAACGGATGGTGAACCATGTGGTAAGATTGTTGGAATCTGCGAGAGAGGCAATCAGAGCCACTTTACCAGCGCAGGTATCGGTGCCCCAA
>JAGWKM010000045.1 GCA_028865305.1 Patescibacteria group bacterium
TGGCGCGTTCATCCACGGGCCCATAGGAACCGTCAAGAATAAGCGACGCAAACCCTTTAATGGCGGCGAGCGGCGAACGGATCTGGTGGGAAGCCAGCGACAAAAGCTGGCTTTTGAAGCGGGAAAGATCCTCCAACTGTCTGTTCGCCGCATCAAGCTTCGCGTTCACCAGTTCCAATTCTTCGCGTTGTTCGATTTCTTTCCGGACGCTCTTGATAAGAAGCCAGCTGAAGATGACCGTCGCGAGGAAAATGGCGAGATCGACGATTACATCCGCAAACGTAGCCGCAAAGAAAATCCTGGAAAAAAGGAGTACGAGCAACACGCCGACAAACGCCGCGGTCGCGATGACCTTCAAATCAAAGAGATGGTATCTCGTAATCGCGTATGCCGTCACGCCGAGAAATGCGAGCGTATAAAACGGCAAAAACGCGACGAACAACCCCGAGCTGAAAAGGATAAGCGGGATGAGGACGGTGCCTATAATGAGCGCAAGCATAAGAATGATTCCCACCAATACCGCCTCGACCTGTTTCCGCTCCTCTCCCCGATAGCGGATGGCCTTCTGGATCAGGATAGCTATGGCAAGTATGCTGAAAAACGTAGAGATCACCGCGAAGGCGATTAAACCGGGCCCCGCTTGCGCATGAAGATTGCCATCAATGATGACGGCGCTCGAAAAGGCATAGGGCGAAAGATTCAAGGCCATTACGGCGGCTGTTTCCACAAGGATAATCCAAAAGAGCCGCCGGTCGAGCTGGATGTTTTCATGGGGAACCGTATGGGCAAAAAGGAAAAAAAGCATGCTCATGGGCGCGGCAAAGAAAATACCAAGACGGACCAAAAGCAGGGTATAGGCGGAAAACGATGGGAAATAAGCGACATAAGTAAGCAACCAAAGCATGATTGAAATGCTAAGGGCAAAAAAGATGCGGTTCGTGGCGCTTCGCGGGTTGCTGCGAAGGACGCCGACCGCCAAAATGGCGTCGATGAGCGCAGACACTAAAAGCACGATTGCACCCAGTGAAGAAACTAATGCGCGAAAGAGTTGCATGGATTTTTTATTCAACAATTTACCGGCTCGGCCGTTCAAGAAGATAGGTCCCGATGCGGGTAAACGAAATCCGGCCGCTGCCGGCCGTCCGCCTCAATTCCGGTTTGGTCGCGTAACGCAGATCGGAAAAGATTGTGGCGGCCAAAAGTATCGGCTGGGGCCAGATCGTAATGGATTGCGGCACCATCATCGGCCAACTCTTGTAGCCGTCGTACTCCAAAACCATATGGGCGACCGCGGCCAAAACCCGATCCAATTCTCTTTGCTGCAATGCAGCCAGATGATGCTTGAATAAGGAATGGAAAACGACGTCGAACGGCTTATTTTTGAAAACCTGATCCAAAGTAAAAATGTCATTCGGGCAAAGAAGTACGGTATACGGCTGCTTTAAAACCCTGAGTGATTCTTTTAAAACAGCCTGATCCAAATTTTTAATATCGCGGACTTCCACCGCAGCCGCCGACCGCATATTCTCCTCGGCGATTTTCCGGGCCGCCGGCGATCGGTCGATGCCGACGAAGACCACCTTGCCGGCATAACGTTCCCGCTCCAATGCGCGAACCAACTGGCGCTCAATCTCCATGCCGCCGCAGCCGACATTCGCCACGACAAAAATTTCCTTGCCGCTTTCCAAAACCAAATCCCGCAATCGCGACAGAATCGGAACCGTAAGGCCGGGGAATTTTTTCCGTTCCATGACCATCAGGCTGCGGTGCATCTCGGCATCCCATTTTGGCAAAAGATCATTCACCTCCAAGAGCCGCTCCCCTTCAAGGCGCCGCGCCGGCCCGGCCAACCATTTGAAATAACGGCCTGAAGATTTCATCGCTTCGAAAAAGGCGATATTCGCCTCGACGGCATAGGGATTCGGAAATACAGGATCGGCCTGAAGCCGCTTCAGATCGTATAAAACCTCGTCGATAATTTCGCGCCGATGATTATGCATAATGACGTTTAATTTTTAGCAACGATGCCGGCGACCTTCAAAATAGCTGCCATCCCGCGATACCAACGTTCAGCCGGCGTTATTTTCAAACCCGGCGCATCCGGCAAACGGTCCATGGCCACCCGCATCTCCTTGCTTATATTGTAGAACATTCGCGGCGCAAGGACCTTGACCGGCAACTTGTGCCCTTTCTTCCGCTCGCTGTTTATGGCGACCAAGAGTTTTTTGGCATCGAACCAATAGAGCGGATACCGGTATGAAAAGACGTCCCGCTTTACCCGAAGACAGCCGCGGCGCAAACTCAGAAACGCATTCCCGTCGGTGAAAGCCGGACGGAAATTCCTGCCCCGGACGCGGTATGACAAACCCTTCTTATAATAATCCGGCCGGATGAGCGCCGTAATATAGAAATAGGGAAACTTATCCAGCGGATAATCGCGCACAAACTGCGCATGCATCAATGCAAAACAAATCGGCGTGAATTTATGCCCCGGATCCCCGAGGAAGACAACTTGCGTTTTGCGTTTTGCTCCCCGCGCCGCGATTGCATACGGATGTATGCCGCACATCCGCTGGCTGCCGGCCACATGCCGCCAGAAGTCCTTGCCGCCAATTTTTCTCCTCATTAAATAATCAGCCGATTTTCCGTGGTATTCGAAGATCTCCGGCTCATGCACGCCAAGCGGAGTGCCATCGCCCGGAACCATGCGGATACTGAGCCATTCCTCGATATGAGACGAAGCGGAAGACTTCGCGGAATATTTCGCGCGAACGAGATAAATTGCCGATTTTTTATCATACTCATCAAGCAGCGGGCGCTTGCCGTAGCGGGAGTACGATTTCCGGCAAAGCAAGGTTATTTCCCTCAGGGCTCCGCTGTTCCAATGGCTCCGATATAAATCTTTCGCGCGATAAACATCGAACTCGACGCCGCGGGCGGCGTATCCGGCATTCGGCCGGGGAAGCTTATTAAGTAAGGCGTCGATGGGTTTCATTTCAGACGAACCATGCCGTTTAGGTCTGCCAAATATCTTCCGGACGGCAGTTTTCCATGGTTCGCAATCTTCCGGACGGCCAGCGAAACGACGGCTCCGGCAAAAAGCGCATCAGTGCCGAGCTGCGGCACGCCGGCCAATGTCTTGCCAACTTCACGCAAAGAATCACGATGCCGCTTCGGCATGAATTTCCCGCCGATGATCTTTTCGACAAGAGCGAACCATTGGGACCCTTTCGCCTCGCTCGCCTGCTCTGCCGTAAGGTTGCCGACGATACCGTGGAAAATCGGCCGGCGCGGCTCCCGATCAAACCGTTCCACGTCCAAAAGCACACTGTCGCCGTAATCGGTCGCCATGAGCACCGGTATCCGCTCCCGCTTTGCAATCAATCGCGCCGCAACCTTTACTTCAAGATTATCCATTTCATCAATAAAAACATCCAACCGGGGCGCTCCGGTCAAAAATTTCCCGATTTCCCGTCTGGAAACCCCTTTGTCCCAAAGATATAATTTCGCAAACGGATCCATACCCCAAACATCTCTCGCAGCAAGTTCAATTTTCGAAACGCCCAAATCAGCCACGCTCGACCGGATACGGTTCATGTTTGACGGCATAAGCACGTCAAAATCAGCAATCTTCAAAACTTTCGGCCCGCCGGTCAGGACCAGAGAAGAGATGATGGATGAACCTACCGACAAGCCGGCGATCCCGACTTTAAAATTGCGGTACCGATCCTGCTCGGCTTTGGTAATCAGGTTTTTATTCCGCGCGGTACGCAATTCAAAATATAGCTGCTCGTCCAAAACCCGGACCGCAGTATGGTTCCAGGGAAAATAAACCCACTGTTCCCGTCCTTTGGTCTTTTTTAAAAACGAATTCCATTCCGGCAACCCGCGGAACGGTTGCTTGCGGAATTCGGGATGACGAACGATGAAAAGTTCTTCCTGCGAACCCAATAAGGCATCAACCCGCCTGGCACCGCGCGGGATGGTTTTCTCCGAACTCAATAAAATGGGTTCTTCCATTTTTGATACCACCATTATAGCATTTTCAAGTCGATTTTATTAGAATAAGACGGCAATGCGCCTTCCTGACCCTATTCAAAAAATCGCAAGCGAACTCAGCGAACTGCCTTCCATCGGCCCGCGCCAGGCGATCCGGCTTGCCTTCTACCTCGTCGGCCGGAGCAAGGAGGATATCCGCGCGCTCGCAACCGGCATCGACAACCTGCGCAACCTTAAGATTTGCGAGCGCTGTTTTTTCATCCATCAAAACGCCGGCGCCCTTTGCGACATCTGCAGCAATCCCAACCGGAACCAGGATTTGATTATGGTCGTTGAAAAAGAAACTGATTTGGTTTCGGTTGAAAATACCAAAAAATTCACCGGCCGTTATTTTATCATCGGCGAAATCCCGAAGACCGGCCTACTTGCGGAATGGCAAAAGTTGCGATTGCAAAGCTTGAAAAACTGGATTCAAAAAGGAGAATGGAGGACGGAGAATGGAGGACGGAACGGACAGGCCAATGAAATTATCCTTGGCTTCAATCCGACGGCGCTTGGTGATTTACAGGCATCGCTCCTCGCGAAAGAGCTCACGCCGTTTGCAAAGAAGATCAGCCGTCTCGGCCGCGGCCTCCCAACCGGAGGCGAAATCGAATTCGCGGATGATGAGACACTGGGCTCGGCTTTGGATCGCAGATCATAATATCCCACCGGACATTAGACATAAGATCGATTTCGACCCGAAACCCCAAACGCAAACTGTTATACTTTAATGGAAAAGCCCATAAACAGGGGTTGCGGCGGAAGATTTTGAGTAATCAAAATCCCGTTTCCCTCCGCACGCACCCCTGTTCATGGGCTTTTTGCCGGTTTTCAGCAGCTTATCCCCAATTTGCCCCAGATTATTCACAGGTTATTGCCTTTTTTTATTGACTTTTTCAAAACATATTCTAGAATTTATCCTGAAAGTTAAGGACTCTGCACGAGGGAAACGGCGCAGAGGCATAATCGACCATTATGAAAGCCGCTTCTCTTTATATATTTTTGCGTTCTAGCTAAAAAAATCGGGCATAAAGAACCTTGCCGTTCTTTGTGCCCATTTTTTTATCAGGAACGCATTTATCCTTCTCTCTCTTGGAACGCCCCTCCAACTGGGGCAAAGGTCGAAAAAATAAATAGTTAGCTACGAAAAGGCTATGAAGAAATTCTTAGTGGTAGGTTTGATTGCGCCAGTGGCGATGGTGGCGATGACCGGCGCGGCATTTGCGAGCGGCCATCATCATGATCCCGCGGATCCGGCAACGACCTCAACCATCATCATTTCCAATTCCGGCACTGCCATCGTTTCAAATATAGTAAGCACCGATTCGAACACGGGTTTTAACACGGCGAACGGCGGCAGCGTGACCGGCAACGGCACGAGCACCGGCAGCTCCATCGTGACAGGCAACGCCTTAGCGGCATCCCTGGTTTTGAATGATTTGAACCCCACGCAAATCACGGTACCGGCAGGATCCGCAAGCAGCACGAATTCTCTGATCATGATAACGACCATGAGCAACGCGAACATGGGAAACGTGGTCGGGACGTCCGCGAATACCGGCTTTAACACCGCGAACGGCGGAACGGTAGTCGGTTGTACTTCGAGCTGCCATCATCACAACAGCAGCTCGAGCGGAATGAGTTTCGGCGGCATCATCACAACCGGCAACCTTGCTTCGATTACCGATGTCGAAAATTACCTCAATACAACGATTACGGCTGTGAATTAGTTTTCGGGGAAAATGAGCGAGCAGCATCCGGCGCGCACCGGATCGATTCGCTCCTTCCCCAAAGCGCGCTTCGGCCAACGCGTTTTGGGGAAGAAAATTCCACAAGTTATGACGCGAAAAACCTACCAAACCATTATTCTGTTTTTGCTTATGCTTGATTTTGCGGCCACGCAAGGGACCTTGGTCACGTTTGCCGATGATGCCGCCTCCACGACCGATACGGCCGCGACGGACCTCACAGCCCCTGCGGCTGCCGAGACGGACCTTGTCGCCATTCCCGAAGCTTCCGGAACCATCATGGCGGCATCCACTACCCTGTCCGATGCCATAGCATCCGCATCGATCCCCTTCCTGGATGCCACGAATTCCATCGCGCTTCCGTCATCCACCCTGCTGCCGTCCTCCACTCTGCTTCAGTCATCCACCCTTCCCGCATTATCCACCCTTCCCGACATAGGCAGCTCCACCACGCCGAATGCGACCGCAACCATTGAAACCGGCGACGCGGCTTCGACTGCGAATATCCAAAACGTGATAAACACGAACATCGTCGATTCGCAGGGCTTCATCAGTTTCCTGAACCTATTCCAGCCATTCATCGGCGACATCGACCTTTCAAACCTGGATTTCCAACCGGCATGGTGTAACGGCAATTGTTCGAGGATCAATTTGACGGTCGGAAATTCCGGCACGGCTGACGTCGCAAACGACCTGACGGTCACAGCGGATACCGGCTCGAACACCGTGGTCGGCGGCGATGGCGGCGCCTCGATCGCGACCGGCGATGCGGCGGCAGCCGGCAACGTGGTGAACGTCGTCAATTCAAACTTCGTCGATTCAAATTATCTCCTGCTCGTCTTAAATAACTTCAGCCAACTGGTAGGCAACGTCATCCTCCCCGGCAAGAGCTTCTTCCAGAATTTCCTCGGCAACAGCGAAAGCACGCCGAGCACTTCGATAGAAAACAGCAATGCGGCGACCATCATGAATAACCTCGTGACGGACGCCGATAGCGGCGGAAACAGCATCTCCGGCAGCGGCCCGGCCACGATCACGACCGGCGGGAGCGTCGCGGCTTCGAACGTCGTGAATCTGGTGAACTCGAACGTCGCCTTCAGCAATAAGGTCTTCGTGCTCGTGCGCGTGTTCGGCACCTGGAACGGAAGCATTTTCAGCACGCCGGCAGGGCTCGCGTGGCAGGAAACGCCGTACGGTCTTCTTCTCAGCGGTTCGGCAACGGAAAATCTTCTCGATGGCAGCGGTTACGGCTCGCTCGCCGTAGCGAATGACAACTATGCCAATGTGCGGAACAACGTGCAGGTTTACGCGCTCACCGGCAAAAATGAAATCAAAGACGCGGACGGGAACGCAACAATCACGACCGGCAACGCCGCGGCAGTCGGCAATACCATTAACATCGTGAATACGAACATCCTGGGACAAAATCTGCTCCTCGCGCTCGTAAACATTTTCGGCGATTGGCAGGGCAATCTCGCTTTCGGCCAACCGGACCTTTGGGTCGGCACGCAAGCCAGCGTTTCGGAAAACCCGCTCACGCCGGGATCCAGCGTGACCTACCATATAACCATTGAAAATCACGGCACTGCGGATGCTACGGACGTCGTCGTGCGCGCGAATGAAAGCATTTCCGGAATCGGCCTCGTCACTGATTCCGGCAACGGCACTGCGGCGGCTGGCGGCCTTACCTGGACCATCCCGACCATCCATGCCGGCGGTTCGGTCACGCTCGCTTTTTCCGAATCGATCAACAATGCCGCCTCCCTGCCTTCTTCTTTCACCGAAACCGTACATGCTACCGAGCACGAAGATGACGCAAACCCGGACGACAACACCGATGCGGTTACCCTCGCGCTCGCCAATCCCGCAAACGGCTTCGGCAACGGATCCCAGCTCCATATTTCCCGCTTGATGCTCACGGAAAGCAATAACGCGACCACGACCGTGCCGCCGGGAGGGATCGTACATTACAAACTGTTCGTCCGCAATGCTGATGCCGCCGGCCCCGTGGACAACGTGCTCGTGACTGAATCCCTCTATGATCCCCTGGGCAACGTGGTGAGTACGAGCACTTGGGCGCTCGGCGACATGGATCCGGGCAAAAAATACCTGGTCCAATACGACACCGCCTTTGCCACGAGCACGCACACGGGCTGGTACATAAGTTATTCTTCGCTCTCAGGGACGGATATCCAGGGACGGATCTGGCAGACAAGCGAAATCATTTCCTCGAGCAGCGTCTATATCGTGAATCCGGGTGATTATCCGGCTCCTCCGCTGCCGTCGCCGATCGTTTTCGTGCCGCCGCCTCCGCCGCCGGCAACGCCCGTGACCGTCATCCCTCATAATGTCCATAACGCGACCGTTAACCTGCTGCAATCGGCGGCAAAAAAGACAGTGCGGTTGGCCGTAAGCCAGCCATCATCCACGCCGATATCAGCGCCATTACCCCCGCCGCCTCCGCCTCCGACCACGCGAGCGGCAACCAGCCTCACCGCTTCGATCGGAGCAGTATTCACCAATATTTTCAATGCCCTACGAAACCTTTGGCGTTAAGTAGCCGGCCAAATCGCCGATAGGCACCCGTTCCTGCTTTGCCGTATCGCGGTCGCGGACGGTCACGTCATTTTTCTCAAGCGATTCGAAATCAACCGTAATGCAAAACGGCGTGCCGATTTCGTCCTGCGCGTAATACCGCTTGCCGATATTGCCGCGGTCATCCCAGGCAACCATGAATTTCTGCCGCAAGTTTTTATAAATCTCATCCGCTTTTTTCACAAGCTCCGGCTTGTTGCGCAAAAGCGGAAACACAGCCGCCTTGTAAGGAGCGAGTTTCGGCGGCAGTTTCAGGTAAATCCGATCGCCGTCCTCGGTGTAACTGTCCAGCATCATCATCGCCATGAGCCGGTTGATGCCGACCGCCGGCTCGATGACGTGCGGCACGAACTTTTTACCGGAGACCGGATCGGTATACGACAGATCCGCGCCGGAAAACTGCATATGCTGGTTCAGATCGTAATCGGTGCGATAAGCCAAACCCCACAGCTCCTTGAATCCGAACGGAAAACGATATTCCAGATCCTCCGTACGCTTGCTGTAAAAACTGCGCTCCTCGTCGCCATGCTCCCGCCAGCGGAGATTTTCCCCGCGCACGCCGAGCTGTTTCGTCACGAACTGCCACATGTCGTCTTTCCACTGGCCAAACAGTTTTTCCCAATCAGCCGCATCCGGATCAAAGAAATATTCAATCTCCGCCTGTTCGAATTCCAAAGTCCGGAAAATGAAATTGCCTTTCTTAATCTCGTTCCGAAAACTCTTGCCCATCTGCCCGACGCCGAACGGAAGTTCCACCCGGGTGGATTCAATGATGTTTTTGAAAGCCACGAAAATCCCCTGCGCCGTTTCTCCGCGGAGATAGGCCTT
Organism: Patescibacteria group bacterium; assembly: GCA_028865305.1. GTDB lineage: Bacteria > Patescibacteriota > Minisyncoccia > UBA6257 > 2-01-FULL-56-20 > REEB161. The sequence continues at coordinate 9,213 of JAGWKM010000045.1, forward strand.
TGCCTGCGACTCCGGCACGATGCCGATGCTGGTTTCGAAAAGAAGATTGAATTTTCTGACCGGAGCCCAATCGAATGAACCGCACACCGGGCACTTTATCTTATTTTTTTGGATGATCTCATTCAGTTCTTCCACTCTCTTCCCTTCGACATTAATCGATTCTCCTTTCTTTTCGAAATAATCCCCTATCAAGTGATCCGCCCGCGTCCGGTTATGGCAATGCTTGCACTCTGCCATCGCATCCACGAGGCCGGTCACATGGCCCGAAGCTTCCCAAACCTTCGGATGGAGGATGATGGACGAATCCAAACCGACCATATCCGTCCGCCGCCGCACAAACGTGTCCCACCAGGCGTCCTGGATATTCCGCTTTAATTCCACCCCCAACGGTCCGTATTCATAGGAATTCGCCAAACCGCCGTAAATCTCGGACCCGGGAAAAACAAATCCCCGCCGCTTCGCGAGCGACACGATTTTATCCATCAAGGGAGCATCCATGCTGCCCAGTATAACCGAGAATCCTTATTTTTGCACGTTTATAAGACGAGTGATCTGTTGTTGCGCGACCGCGTAATAACGAGGCGCGGATTGCAAAAACAAATAGCTCAAAAAATAACTCAAAAAAATAATCGAGGAAACGGGATGCCGAATGGCCAAGATCACCGCATATCTAGGATAAAGTAATTTGACAAATCAAGTACATTTAGATATACTGCGAACAGCAATATTCACTGGATCTATTTAAATTCGATTTTCAGCTGTAAGGAGGTAACGGCGGCATGGGATGGAAAAATATTGCCGACTGGAAAGCATGGCAAAAACGGCGGGTTAAACGCGGCATGCAGCAAGGACTCGTCCTTGAAAATGAAGTGGAGCAGATTCTCGGATCCATGCAGGAAACTGGAATCATCTCCAGTTTCACGCATCATCATAAGTGGAGTTACTCGGATCGTAACGGCAAGGATTTCAGAGTTAAGGAAAAATCGGTGTGTTTTTTTCAGGAGAATGTTCATTTCGGTTTTTCTCTCGTCAAATGGGAGAGGATGATCGAAACGAGTATTTTCTTCTGTGAGATATGAAGGCCGCGATGCCGTCGCAGCGCTTCGGCGACCGCGGCG
>JAGWKM010000170.1 GCA_028865305.1 Patescibacteria group bacterium
AATAAGTGGAGGCTGTCGGCGTAACGCTGGCCTCCGCAGCGCACCTAACCCGCGATGGGCCGGGAGAGCCCTCGCTTCATCCGCCGACTGATGGGCCTCGGGGGTGCTCGGCTGGCCGATCAGGTGGGTCATGTCTCTTTCACCGTAATACCGTATATTGCCTCGACGAGTTTCTTTTTGAGGCGATACACAGGTGTCTTAACGCCCTTCACGTCCTCGACAACTACGCCCGTAATATCCACGTATTTGAAATCCGCTACGTAGTCGCAAATGTGTTGCTCGTTTACGACGATGGCATAACGCGGTTCAAGTGCGAGCCTGCTAATCAGTTTACTCTTTTCAAGAAATCGTAGTTCGGAATACCGCCGCGCCTGCTTTTTGCTCGGGAATCTAATCCCGTCAACGATTGTAGCGGTCGCGTGGTATTTATGGGCTTTTGCTAATGTCATTGGCTTGCTCAAAATGGCACGTCGCTTGGGCCGCGCTTTTGCGGAACCTCACGCGGGTACTTCTCAGCCGTACGATTGTCAATTTGCAGACTAATCAGGTCGCCGTGCGCGGTCTGCCGCTTCCATCCGGCTATCTTGACGTGCTGGCCGACAACCGTGCCCTCGGGGATATGCAATGTGCCCTTAAAATCAGGCGCGCGTTCGCTGCCCTTTGTCTTGTTGGTGAACAGGACGCCCTGCCCCGGTCGATTGCGAAAATCGTCAGCCATTTAAATCCGCCAGTCTTTCTGCTGCCTGTTGTCCGATCACGGTGCGATTTGTCTCCCATAGAAGCTTGATTTTAGCCGCCTTGGTCTGCTCGTCGAGCTTTTCCGATTGTTTGACGCGCGCGACGAGATCGTTGAACTGTGCTTTGAACTCGTCCCAGCCGTCGCAATGCGCGTATGGTGCATCGCTGCCCGGAACCATGAGATCGAAGAATTGAATATCGGATTGCGCCGCGTGGGCTGGTGGCTTTGGATTGGCTGGCGGCGTTATATCGACCATCGGCTTATGATCGAAATCCTGCACTTCCTCAACGGTATATTCTCCGACAATGACGCCCGGATAAATGGTGCGGATGCCCTCGCTAATAACGCGAGCGCGGAGCATCTGGCGTGGGTAGTTTTTCCAGCTATCCTTGGTTGACAAACCGATTCGCTGCGCCATTTCGATTGTCCACACAATCTCGACTGACCCGCCGTTTGGGTGTGAAAACATAGCGGTTACGTTGCAGTCGGTATAGGTTTTCCACTCGACCTTGCCGCCCGCCTGTTGAAAACGCGCCAGCATAGCGTCGGCCTTGAGCGCCGGGCGGCCTTGGATGATGTGATAGTCCTTGGCAACCGAGCCCGGATGGCGACCCTCGGCCTGCGCCACGGCCATGAGCGCCAATGCCTGATCGACCGTCTTGATACCGAATAGGCCGGATTTGGCAATGGCGTTTGCCATGCGTTCGACCTGATCGTATGGAACGAGATCGCCCATGCTAATTTCCTTTCAGCAGGAACCGGCGCGAGCCGGGTTTTGTGACGCAGAATTGATCGTACATCTGCGGCGCGTGTTTTTGGAACGCATCCTTGTCGAATGTGCGACTGTCCTTCGCGGTTTTCCAGGTCGCCAGCGTTGCGCCTGAAATATCGTTGAGCACGGCATTGTCACGCATGTAGGCTTGCATGATGGCCGTGTATTCGGCCTCGCGCGACTCAGCTTCCTTGATGCCGGATTTAAGCTGACGCAGCTTGTAGGCAATTTCCTCGATTTGCTTGGTTGCTGTGACAGTGCTCGCGTGATCGCGCGGCCATACGGCGCGGCATTGCTCTGGCGTTGTCGGCTCCGGTGTGGTGCCATTGGCAACGTGCGCCCACCATTGCGCCGCCATCTTGCGGAACTCTTCGCGTACCGCATCCTCGAAATTGAGTTTCCAGTAGCGAAATCGTTGGCCGCCGAATAGCACGGCGAGATAGACGGTTTTGACCTCGAAGCAGGTTGCTTCGTGCAGGCATTGGAAATAATCGGGATCGGGGATTTTGAACGGCTCATCCGGCTCGCTGAAATGCGGCATGTGCGCGAGCGCGTAGTTTTTGCACTCGACCAAGGCGTCGCCAGCGAGGAAATCGCTATGCGCCTTGAGCCACGGTTC
>JAGWKM010000171.1 GCA_028865305.1 Patescibacteria group bacterium
TCGTCGGTAATCACATGATCCGACGGCATGACCAGATGCAGAATATCTTCCGTCTTTTCGTCGGCATAAGCCGCAACCATCGCCGCCGCCGCCGTGTTACGCCCCATGGGCTCCAGAAGAATTGTCGCGTCCGTGATGCCCAGACGTTCCAGCGATTCCAGAATAAGAAATTTATGCGCGGCATTGCCGACAATCAGCGGCGCGGCGAAGAGGCTCCGATCCGCCACGGCGCGAAGGCGCGCCATGAACAGGCTCTCCTCGCCCACCAGCGGGACGAATTGCTTGGGGAGACTTTGACGCGAAACGGGCCACAGCCGCGTCCCCGCGCCACCAGAAAGGATGACGGGACGTATTTTCATGGGGCTTCCATGCCATAAAGCCAAGGTCTTTATCAATCCTTGCAGGCGGTGTTCGCCGCCTTTTTTACGGTTAACAAGCCTTATTCGGCTTGTTTTGCCCTAGGCACTGTTAGCAAAGGTGGATTTTGAGGGCGGCGAGGGCAATGAAGCCGAGGAAAGCGAGGTCTGTTTTCTCGTAACGCACGGCAAGACGCCTGTTTTCCTTGAGCTTGCCGAAAAACATCTCGATACGTCGCCGCCATTTGTAGATGGCCTTGTCGTAAACAATCTCTTCTTTTCGGTTCTTGCGCCCCGGAATGACGGGAATGTTATTGTTGGCGCGCAGCTCACGGCGATGGTCATCGCTGTCATAGCCTCTGTCCTCAACGATATGGCATCCGACGATTTCAGCCGTGAGAAGATCGGCGACTGAAACGTCGGCAACATTGCCGCCGGTCAACAATCCTTCCACCACCCGATAATCCGGCGTCAGCGCCAGATGGAGCTTGGTTGTCACGCCCGCGCGGTTTTTGCCGCGCGTGCAATCCCCCCTTTTGAGCCGCCGCCGTGACGATGCACTTTCCATGTCGTGCTATCCGCCAAAACAATGTTGAGTTGAGCTATGCCCTTTTGCTGGAGCGCAATCAAAATCCGCCACCACAGCCCCCTTTCGCTTCCCCTTTTGAAGCGCAGATAAATCGTGTGCCAGTACCCATAACAAGGCGGAAGGTCGCGCCACGGTATCCCTGTGCGCAGCACATAGAGAATGGCGCAGAAAACAAGGTAATGACTGACCTTTGGTGGTCGCCCTTTCCAGATATACTGCCCAACAATCAGGGGCTCAATATGTTGCTGAAAAATGGCCGGCGTCACCGGATAAAGTCGCGTGTCCATTCAGGCCTCCTTCTGTGGGGCCTTCAGTTCACCACACCAACCCTTAAACCTTTGCTAACAGTGTCTAAGAACCTATTCAGAATCTTTTGAGGTTGAGGCGAAAAGGCGGGTTTTCGAGAACCGGAGCGCAGCGTACGTTAAGTACGTGAGCACCGGAAGCACAGAAAATCTGTCTTTGCAGCCCAACCTCATAAAGATTGTGAATAGGTTCTAGCGGTCATAAACGCCCACGGCGTTTGCCCATCGCGATTTTCCCACGTCGCCAGCAGGCTATCGAACGGGTCGATATAGGCCACGGGCCCTGTGATTTCCTCGAAATCAAAGAGGCTGTTCTGATTGCGGATGATTTGTATGTCGTGCGTCGCCGCGAAACGTTCCTTGATGGTCGGCGAGATACGCGGGTTGAACAGGTCATGCAGCTCGACCAGAATGTCCATCTGTTTCAATGCGGGATATTTCACGGGGTCCAAAAGAACCATCTCCGTGCCTTCGATGTCCATCAAAAGGAACGTCTTTTTATTCGCGCACAGCGCGTAATCCTCGCCGAAAAACTCGCCGCCAATCACGATGCGGTCCTGCACGCCGTTCAAGGTCACCGTGTCGCGCGTACGCCCTTGCTCCGCCGGATTGATGTCATAGGCCAGAACGCGGACCAAAGGCTTACGCAGCGCAAGGCCGGTTGTGTAATAGCCCGACGCGCAGCCGACATTCAAAATCATGTCATAGGGTGTCGCGATGACGCGCTCGAACACTGGCCACAATTCTTTTTCGTAAATCCCAAGCAACTGCGGCGCATAGGCTCCAACCATCGAGCTTGGCGGAAGCTTCATTCCCTTGAACGGCCCTGAATAGACGCTATTGCCAAGGCTTCCCTGCACCATATTCGCCAA
>JAGWKM010000172.1 GCA_028865305.1 Patescibacteria group bacterium
GAAAAATCCACGCCGTCTGCCGTCGTGTCGGAGGCACTCGCGGCGGATTTCGCCGAGCTTGCATCATTCATCAGCGCCTGCGGCAATCCGCACGCGCCGAACAAAACCGAGTGCGCCGGCATCTGGACGCTGGCGCTGCAAAAATTCTCCGCGCTTGTCCGTGCGGGCGACTCGGAACGGCGCGCGGCGCGGCGCGTGCGGCAATACCTCATTGTCGCCGCGCCGTTTTTGGCCCGGTCGCGTGATTCGCTCTTGAAGGCGTTCAAGCGCAAACTTGCCAACGGCGTTGGTGATCGTCGGCGAAATAATGGAAAGTCTGCTCCAGAATTCGCGGGGAGGGATCGCGAACTGTTAACCGCTGTCGCCGCAAAATGCGGCGGTGGCAAGGATATGGCTTGGGACTTAACTAGAACGATGCTCTCGCCAGCCATCCAAGACCATTATGCGAATAGCCGACGTTGCCCGGAGCGGATTAGCCGAACCATCCGGCACGATATCGAGATGGAAAAAATCTCTCTCCACGGTCCAAACGCTCAAAAAACAAACGGCGCACACACCAACCGGAATCCAGACGGCGATGCGGCCGGCGACTGGGACCAGAGCGATGACATGACGATGGTAAACATCTGGTGGGATGATGCGCCGGACACGCCAGAAGGTTTTTGGGTTGGACAGGGTCAGTTTCTGCTTTGGATTGATTGGCGGTCTTGGTTTGCCTATAGCTGGGATTTAATTTCCGATCCCTATTATGACTCCTTCAGCATCTGCAATTCCTGGAAGAACAAAGCAAAGGATTGGGGTGTTCCGCGCATGGGTCTCGACCTTGAAAGAGGTTTGTGGGAAACATCAAGACTTGTCACCGGCTCCAGGATAAGACGCCAAGCCAGGGAAATCACCCCGCTGCAAACCACTATGTCGGTCATGGAGCGTTTCGAATTGCGCTTTCAACACGCAACGCACGCGCGGGTAAAGCTTATCGAACGGCAGTACGGACTGGTTCAGAACTTCTTTCAGGCCGCGCCGGGTTATGTTGGACGCAATCCGATAACCGACCGCTACGAAGAAGTGCAAAAGCAACTTGCTGATGTCAGAGCTGGGCGCGCGCATCCGTCGAAATATTTCCTGCACAAAAGCCAGTGGGCGGAAATCATCGACAAAGTGCTCTTGCGGCTGAATTCGACACCGAAGAATGGCAAGTACCACCGTGGCAGGAGTCCGCAACAGGTCTTTGAGGAAGAATTTTCATCGAAGTTAATCCATGTCCCGGATCATCTCAGAAGCATTTTTGCGACACACAAAGAACTGAGGCCAGTTACTAAAAACGGCATCGCTATTTCGTTCGGCAAGCGCCAGTTCAGGTATAAAGGCGAAAGGTTGGGCGCATACCGTGGACAGTTGGTCAATCTGCTATTTGACTCATCTGATCCAAGCATTGCCTGGTGCAGCGGATTGAAAGACCAGGATGAGTTCGCGGTTGAGTTGGAGGTATCGCCGCCGGCTCACGATCCTGATTCTCCGTTGCTCGCGAAAGCTCTTGCTCAAAATGCCGCTCAGGACCGTTATATGAAGGAACTGCACAGGTCTCTGAAGCCTTACTATAACTCGGAATTTTTCCAAACCATGTTCAGGCCGGTCTTGGCTGACCGGGCTGCCGTTGAAAGAGCAACGGTTGCCACACAAGAAAAAGAGGCGATCAAATCCCGTCAACTGCAAAGCGCACGCCGCGCAACGGCGAACAGAAATAAAGCGCTCCAGCTGCATATTCCAACGGTGACGGTCGGTGACGACGAGCGAAGCAGCCGGGCGCTTGAATTGCTCGGTAATGATCCGCGCCGGGCGGCCGGCGAAGCACAAGTCACGGAAGGGAAAGAACAATGAGCACGCGCCATGAAAAAATGCCCGGACCGCTTTCGCAAGAGCGGTACATGAGCAGTCGTGAGTTCGCCGAATTGCACGGCATCAGCGGCGTGGCGGTGTCGGCGCGGGCGGCAATTCTGCTTCACGCGGCCAAACGGAATCTGATTTGGTTCATTCAGGGTTTATCGTTGGTGGAAGGTGGATTGAGACGCCTTGCCAAGGAATTGGTTGAGATGTTTCCGAAGCGATTGGTCAATAAT
>JAGWKM010000173.1 GCA_028865305.1 Patescibacteria group bacterium
GCTGGTTATCGGAGCGTGGCATAAAGATGTGCTTGACGAATATGAAAAAGGGCTGCATAAATATGGGGTGCTTCGCATTGATGGGTCGGTGTCGCCCGGGCAGAAACAAAGCCGTGTCGAACAATTCCAACGGAATCCGGATTTGCGCGTCATGATCGGAAACGTGATTTCCTTGGGAACTGGAACCGATGGGTTGCAGCATGCTTCTTCGCATGTATTAATCGGGGAACCCGATCCGGTGCCCGGTAATAACGAGCAGTTTGTGGACCGGCTCGATCGCGGCGGCCAAAAGAGAACGGTTCAGGCCGATCTTTTCGTTGCCCCGAACTCCTTGCTTGAGACGATCTTGTCTCACACGCTTACGAAGCGGCGCCACACGCACGCGGCGCTCGACTTGATTAATAGGAGATAGAAAATGTCACTTAAGGCTTTGGGTTACGGGCTTGTTAGTTCAGCCGTTATCGTGGGCCTCGTGTACGGCTTCTTGATGTTTCCGGTCGAAAGTGTTTTGATTCTGGTTCTTTTGGCGGTCAGTCTGCTTGTGCTATCTGTCTTGCCGACGAGTACCCGGAGATGATCTTTTCGCGACGGCGGAAGGAAGCAAACGGAACTGGCAGCAATGGGCTGACGGCAGAGGGCAACCGACCTGCTGAAATTGAAAGGGCTAGAACTTTCGGGACTACCATGTCCGCGGTTCCGTTTCTTTAACGAAAGGAGAAAACAGTGATTACGGGTGGTATGATTTCCTACGAAGATGGCCGGAAAGCCGACACGGAATACACCCCGGCCAGAAAAGCCCGGGTAGAACTCCGATTCGATCTGGCCGAAGGGCTGGATGAAGCCGGGGCTCATGCGGCAATCTCCGCGGTACAAGCGGAATGTGTTGTACGGGTACAAGGGCTTCTTGCGAATCAAAGGAAAATGGAGACACTTGTTCCGCCCGAGCCGATGCCTCAGAAGCGGCCTCCCGGACGGCCCAAGAAAGTCGAACCAACATTTCCGCCTACGACTAAGGATGAAATTGCCGAGGCTATTTTCGGCAACCGCGATTCGATGGCAGAGGTGCAAACCGTTCCACCCCCAAAAGCGGTTCCTTCGTTGGCCGATTCGGAGCCGTTCGATGTTGTTGTGAAGCAGCCGGAACCCGCGCCGCCAAATCCGGTAAGCGACCGGGAGCTTCACTCGGCCTGCCAGTTCAAGCTGCAAAAGCTCGGCAATCCGGTCCCGATCCGGGAATTGATTGCCGGGTTCTGTACGGGCGGGCCGGCAAAAGTGGACGCAATCGCTCAGGTCAAACGGCGTGAGTTTCTTTCGGAACTGGAGAAGCTGTGACTGTCCATTCTCCGCTTGGGGCCTCGTCGGCCGAACGCTGGCTTCGCTGTCCGGGTTCGGTTGCTCTCGCCAAAAAGATCGTCTTGCCGGATGCTGAGGAATCGGAATATGCGAAGGAAGGAACGGCGGCTCACGAGGCGGCTGCTTTCTGCCTGAAAAACGATTTCGATTCGTGGGAAGTCATTGGGCAAGATTTCGACGGGATTGTGTGCACGCGCGAGATGGCAGAAGCGTTGCAGGTCTACATCGGTTATGTGCGGCCGCTGATGACGCAACATTGGATGATCGAGGCAAGAATAGGCGGCGACCCCGATATTCGCCCGCACAAGGATTTCTATGGAACGGTCGATTTTGCGGCTTATACCGATCGCCAGATCGAGCCAATCTCGGTTGTCGATTACAAGCACGGTGTGGGAATTTCTGTAGATGCCGAACAAAACCCGCAACTGATGTATTATGCCTACGGCATCTTACACAATCTGAAAATGATTGGGGTTCCGGTAGAGCTAAACCGTCCAGTGGTTCTCACGATCGTGCAGCCGCGGGGTTTTCATCTCGATGGGCCTGTTCGTGAGTGGCAAACGACAGCCGGCGAAATCACACGTTGGGCGGACGAAGAACTTCTTCCGGCCATGCGCTGGGCGGAAACGAGCGAGCATTTCGGCGCCGGATCGTGGTGCCGGTTCTGCCCCGCCAAGCTAGTGTGCCCCCTTTTGGCAGGCTTATTTGGTGCCGCGGCGGCCGATACCCGGCCGGCTATGGAGCTAACCGACGAAGCTTTGGGC
>JAGWKM010000174.1 GCA_028865305.1 Patescibacteria group bacterium
AGGAGCAAAAATCGCTCCAATCGAACCAATATCAGCAGCAGCAGCTTCTTTCGATCAGCAAGAACAATGAAGCGGCTTATTCCGCTCTCGTAACCGCGAAAAAAAAGGAAGCGGATGCCATTAATGCGAAGCTCTTCGTCCTTGCCGGCGGATCGAACCCGATCCCGTTCGGCAAAGCCTATCAATACGCCGTTGCCGCCTCGAACATAACCGGCGTTGATCCGGCATTCCTGCTTGCGATCCTGACCCAGGAATCAAACCTCGGTACGAACCAGGGAATGTGCTTCCTGAGAGACACCTCCACCGGGTCCGGTGTCGGCGCGCATACCGGACGGACCTTTGAGAACGTCATGAGCCTGGGCAATATTCCCGACTTTATGACGATCACCTCCACGCTCGGGATCGATCCGTTCAACACCGTTGTTTCATGCCCGCAATCGATCGGCTACGGCGGCGCCATGGGTCCGGCTCAATTTGAACCCTCTACCTGGATGCTGTTCTCTAACCGCGTCGGGAAAGCGCTCGGATTCACCAGCATGGCCGATCCATGGAACCCGCAGGACGCGTTCATGGCCTCCGCGCTATACTTGTCCGACCTCGGCGCCGGCGCAGGAACCTGGACCGCCGAAAGTAACGCGGCATGCCGCTACTATTCGGGCCGCACCTGCGCCCACTCATCGCTTATCGCAAGTTACGGCTATAGCGTCATGTCGCTCGCATCTTCGATCCAGCAGAACGAGATCAATAAGCTGACGGGGATCTAATAAACTTACTTTTTTATATTTCATTGCTTTATCTCCACCGGGGGATTAAGCTTTATTTATTACTTTGAAAAGGAGGGTGATGTGAAATCGGAAAATGAGGATATCGTCATCAAGGAAATAGAAGGGGTCTCGAATGCGCGAGAATTACATTTGCGCACGCTCTTGAGCGATTTCCCTGAGCATTACGAATGCCAGGCCGATGCCGTTCGATTCAATGTGAACGAACAGGCCGATAACCAAGCGTATGTTCTCGCAGGAAGTATGTTTCGCGCGACCGGCGTTCAAGAAGTGGAAATACACCGCTATATCGTTACGGTATGGATCAGCGCGGCTTTTCAGTGGGAAGAGCTTGAGAAAGAAATATGCGGAGTACTCCGCGCCTACCTCAAGATCAAGCACGCCGAAAATCAAAAGCCGAAGGAATGATCTCTGTATGATCCGCTCGAAAGAGCGGATTTTTTATGAACAAAGAGGGAAGTGAGGCGGTTGAATTTCCGTTTCGATTCGTTTAAACTAGTTTCATTGCCAGATCGTCTAATGGTAGGACACAGGACTCTGAATCCTGTTATCTTGGTTCGAATCCAAGTCTGGCAGCAAATAAAAAATCTCTCTGGGCACAGCCGGGGAGATCTTTTATTTTGTTAGGATTCGAACCAGCCGCACCCCGTATCAGGAAGGCAGGAGCGAAGCGACGTTGGAAACCGAAGGTGTCCAAGACGGGGGTCGGGGTGCGGCGTGGTTCGAGTGAGCGAGCGGGTCATCTGACCGCGAGTGAAACTTAAATCCAAGTCTGGCAGCTAGTAGCTTCAAAAAACCCGGCACTTAGCCGGGTTAGTTACAAACTATTTTTTTTGGTTATTTCGATAAGATTGGGGTTCCGAATATATTCATTGCCTTGAATTTGGATCTTCCAGTTATTGAATTCATGTAGGACTTGCTCACGACTACCAATCATTGAAAGTTCTACATGATGCCATTTTCTACCCCTGAATTTTCTTTCCTGATAATGAATTTGAAACTCCGTTGAGATAGTGGTCATCACCCCTCCGCGATTCAAAGATCTAATTTAGATATAATAATAAAAATAGGCCGTCCTGTCAATTATTGTCCTTTTTCTGAGTTCGAAAGCTGTCCAAGACCCCCAGATAGTATTGATAAAAAGATATAAATTTTTTAACATTAAAACATGGGATTCGAAAATATGAATCGGGCAATGCCAAGTCCTGAAAAAAAGGCTGAAGTAGCCTCAAATGAAAAGAAGGCTCAGCTTGAGGCAAACATGCTGAAAGCAAAGTTAAAAGAAAGGCTTGATTTTGGCAAGGAGCCCACAAA
>JAGWKM010000046.1 GCA_028865305.1 Patescibacteria group bacterium
CATTTTTATGCAAAAGGGGTTTTCACGCTTAACCATGGAAATAACCGGCATTCGGGTTGAGAGGTTGTTGTAAATTAGCGGGCAGGATGTTATCGAAGAAGGTATTGTTGTCGCTGGAAGCCAATATGACCATCCAAGCGTCATTTGCAACGAGCAATACGAACAAGCGGCGCGAATGCTTTTTAAAGACCTGTGGAAAACTATCAACGGCCCGGATTCCTGGGATGAAAATCCCTGGGTTTGGGTTATTGAATTTAAAAAGATATGAATCCTAAAATAATTGCCGCTTTAAAGGAATGCAATAACCGCGAATGGACCGGCGAGCTTCGTGTGCAGGAATGGCCGAAAGGGTTTTGAAAATATGATCACATCCAAAGAACTCCACTGGTTTGCCACGGCAAACGCAAATCCGCAAAATGGTTTTTACCCTTTCAAAACGCGATTCTTGAAGCGGTTTGCGGTGCGGGACGGGTATGACCTTCAGCGAGTTGACAAGGAATGCTTTACATGTGGAGGGTCTGGAATGTACACGGAAAAGGAGGAATGCCGGCATTGCGGTGGTTCAGGGATTCACCACACGAACGAGCATTGGCTGGAGCGCTGGGACCTGCAAGGGACCGTTTACCATGTTCCAAGGGAGAACGTGGAGGTTTACCTTGAAAATGAGCATAAATACCCGGACCCGAAAAATGAGATTCACGGGGTCATCCAAAAAGGAATCAAAGGCTCTGTCCCCTCGTCACAGGAGGCTCACCGGGCGTTTATTCGGCTTCTGGTGCGCTATGAACCGGTGAATTTCTGGGAATATGTAAAGAGTTGTATTGGTCAAAAAATATCGGCCTGGCGCATAAAACGCATGTTTTGCCTCATGCGGCTTCGAAACAAGTTGGACCTTTTTCCGGTGGTCAGGCTGGATGACGATGTTCCATTTTGAAATCCTTTTCGGGTCAAATCCACCTGTTTGAAATTTCTTGACATGAAATTGCCTTGGTTTAAATTCTTCCCCGGAGATTGGCTTAAAGAGCCGTCTCTTACCGTTTGTTCGCCCGCTACACGCGGCATCTGGATGGATCTGCTCTGCGTAATGCACGAGTCAGGCCGCTTGAGTAACCTGGCTGGAACCAGCGATCAACTCGCTCGTCTCGCCCGTTGTTCAACCGCCGACATCGCCCATGCGCTGGTCGAACTTCAGACCCTTGGTGTAGCCGAAGTAACAAGCCGTAACAACGGTGTAACGGACTATGTAACGGTCACGTCACGCCGGTTAAAAAGAGAAGAAAAAGCCCGTGAACACACGCGAAAACGGGTGTCTGAGTTCAGGCGAAACGCTGATGTAACGCCTGAGAAACGCGAGGGTAACAGGGAGAAGTCAGAAGTCAGAGGTCAGAAGTCAGAAGTCAGAGAAGAGAGAGAGCTTCAAGACGCTTGTACAGCACGGGCTGAACCAGCGGATTGCTCGCCTCAATTCGCCGAAAGGCCGTCTTGGGCTGAGTTCTGGGCCTACTGCCAGAGCCAGCACTGCGGCTTGGCTGCGGAGTGGTACGCCCGAGAAAAGTTCGAGGCCGCGGAGGCCGACAACTGGCGCAAGGCACCGAACTGGCAAGCCTACGCCCGGCGCTGCAAGTGCTGGTGGGACAGTGACGGAAAGCCCATGGAACAGGTTCCGTGGCGCGGCAGGCCCCAAAAGCGCGTTCCAAAGCACGAGGAGGGCTTCTGACATGCAAAAGGCGTGCAAAGACTGCGCAGCGGCTTTCCAAGCACCGGAAGACCCGGTTTTATGCAGGTTCACCGTATTTTGCCCGGATTGTTACCGGAAAAATGAGGAAAAGTGGAAAACGGAGGAGGCCGCTAGGATTGCCGCTGAGCGTGAAACCCGGTGGGCCGCCATTTGCCCCCCTGCTTACCTCCTCACCGAGCGATCCAAACTTCCACACCCGACCAAGGCCGATGAAGTCTTGTCGTGGAACTACGGCCCCACCGGGTTAATCCTTCACGGCAAAACCCGCCGTGGTAAAACCCGCTGCGCTTGGCTGTTGGTTCGAAAAGTGTTTGAAACCGGGAAAAGCGTCCGCGTCTTGGATTCCATGTCTGGTTTTCAATACGGAGGCGCCTTTGCGAATTCCGGGCGTGACGCCCAGGATTGGATTGATTCCCGCGCCCGCGCCGGGCTCCTTTTTCTGGATGACGTGTTCAAAGTGAAGTTGACCGATTCCTTCGAGTGTGCCGTTTTTGCCATCGTGGAATATCGGCTTTCTCACCAACTACCAATCGTCGCCACCCTGAACGATACTGGTGAAACCCTTGCTTCCCGCATGTCCTCTGACCGCGGTGATGCCTTTGTTGCCCGTCTCCGCGAAATGTGCCAAATCATCCAATTCTGAATTTATGGAAAACCCAAAACCAAAACTTCTTTGTGTCAAAGAACTCGCTTGGGAATTGAAAGTGTCCCCGAGGTACGTTTACGAGATGCGCCGCTGCGGTTTTGCCATGGATGGTCCATCCAAGGATTTCACCTTCGCCACCGTTGAAGCAGCCCGCGAATGGATCCGCGCCAAGAAATTCCGGATTCTGAATGGCTACGGGGTTACCTCTGAAAGTGCAAAACCCGGCTGTTGACCCTCTTCTGGGTTTGTGGTCATGGTAAATTGTGGCTGAGAACAGCAAAAAAACAGTGCGGAAGAATGGTCCCGGTCGTCCATTTGTCCCAGGTAAAAGCGGCAACCCTGGCGGACGCCCAAAGACTGCCCACTTTTCGGAAGTCGTCCGAACCTTTCTCCGTGAAGGTCGCGGCGATGAAACCCGCTTGCGCCAGGTCCTGCTTGATCTGCAAAAGAACGATCCGAAAATTTTGCTCTATTACGGGTTCGGGAAACCGCTTGAACAAATTGAAGTCAATTCCACTTCAACAGTCCTTGGGCTGCCCGAGGAATATCTCGCCATTTTGAGGGAACATGCCAAAAACCGCTGAACCATTTTGCGCTGATATGCCAGACGTTTTCGCTGAAAACGTCCTTGGTTTGAATCTTTACCCCATTCAAAAGGCTGTCCTTCGGGCATTGGCCCCGGCTGGTTCCACTATTTCCTTTCGGTCATGCAACGAAGGCGGCAAAACGCGATGCGTCATTGGGCCTGCGATCTTGTGGCATTTGAGTATGTTCCCGAAGGGTCCGGTCATTTCCACCAGCGGAAGTTACAGGCAGATCAAGGACCAACTCCTTCCATCCCTTCATACTTTTTCGCCAAGGTTCCCCGCTTGGGACTTTCTAAAAACTCCCCGAATTGAGACCCAGAACGTGAATGGGTTTTGGGAAGGTTTTTCCACAAACGATGCCGGAAAATTCGAGGGGCACCACGCCGGGCCTGATTCCCCCTTGCTGTTAATCGTGGACGAAGCCAAAACCGTCCGGGATGACATTTTCGAAGCCATTGAACGATGCAAACCCACTCGCCTTTTGATTGCCAGCAGCCCTGGCTATGCCGAAGGGGAATTTTTCCGAAGCCAGAAAACGGCCCGGTCAAAATTCTACAAAACATTCGTTCAGCGCGCTGTTGATTGCCCGCATTGGAAAGAATCCGACATTAAACGCCTACGGGAAAAATGGGGCAAAGACCATCCGCTTTACAGGTCCATGGTCGAGGCTGAATTCATGGAGAGCGTGTCCGACGCCGTGGTAAACCTCAAAGCCCTTGAGGAACTTCTAGCAGAACCACCCGAGCACCGGCCCGGAGAAAAAAAAGCGTTTTGTGATTTTGCCTGGGGTGGGGATGGGGACGAAAACGTTTTGGCTTTTCGGGACGGAAACTTGGTTTCGCTCGAAGAAATGTTTCGAGCAGACAACCTCCATGCCATTTGTGGTCGTTTCATTTCCGGGTTTTCCCGTTTGGGACTAAAGCCGGACCAGATTGAAGGGGACGAAAGCGGGGGTGGAAAACTCATTTGCGACCAACTCCAAGCCATGGGTTGGCGCATTGGCCGGGTAAACAACGGAAGCAAACCGCGCAACGACCACTACGCAAATGCAGGCGCAGAAATGTGGTGGGAAGGTGCCAAAAAAATCGAACGTCGGGAAATAATCCTGCCGGATGACGACGATTCCAGAGCTCAAATCCTCGACCGAAAACGCATCCCGCACCTCAAAGGGAAACTGGCCATTGAATCCAAACGTGACATGAAGGCCCGCGGAGTCACAAGCCCTGACCGCGCCGACGCCATTTTTGGAGTGATGATGCCTCTACGTAGGGTTGAATCTTTCAACCTTAGCAACCGGCAACAAGCGGTTTCATTTTCCGAACAGGTCGCAGATTGGAACGAAAAGGATTCAACCCTGAAATCACAATTGCCCGGAGCCTTCTTTGGATAAAAAATTATGAGCGCAAACCGATTCGAAACTGCCCACCGCTTAATGATTGACCGCATGCCGTGGGAAGAAAAGCAGCGGATTTATTCCACCATGCGGCACGAAGGCCTTCGCCGGCGAAACAAACCGTTCCCTACTGCCGCCGATAGCCATTATCCGTCCATTGACATGTCTATTCGGAAACAGAAGCCTTTCTGGCTTGGTCAGGTGATGACCGGAAACCGGCTTGCCAGTTTCGTGTCCATGAAACAGCAAGTTGAAACCCTGGCTGAAGCGGCAGCGGATTGGTTTAATTTTAGGCTTTTCCAGAAATCGAATTTCATCAAAAAAATCCGGTCTGTCGTTGATACCATGCTTTTGAGAGGCCGGGGTGTGCTGAAAATAACAATTGACCCTTTCAAGGATCACCGGCTTGTTTTTGAAAGCATTGACCCAATGTGGCTACTCGTTCCTGATTCAGCGGATGACCTGCACGAGGCCGACGAATTTGTACACATCCAGCAATGGACCGTTGGGCGCTATAAAGCGAACCGTTTGTTCAACCAAGACCCAGGTGTCATTGATAGCATTCGAGGAGCCCAACAAACGGACACCCTTTCACAATACGTCATTGACAAACAATTGCGCGAGGGAATCACCCACAGCACCGACCAAAACCGGATTGTTCTCTGGGAACATTGGGTTAAAACGGCCATTGGATGGACCGTTTACACTTATTGCCCCCAACGTCCCGAGGTGGAAATCCGGCAGCCTTACGGGTGCCCCTACAAAAATTTGGATGGAGAGACGGTTTTACCTTTCGTTTCCTTTCAATGCGAAGTCAAAGACGAGGGCTGGTTTTCACCTCGAGGCCTCGGGGAATTGCTTGCCCCGGTCGAAGCTTACATGACCAAACTTTGGAACGAAAAAGCCGATGGGATTACATTCTCGAACAGGCCTGTTCTGACTTCAGATGGTGAAATTCCCAACATTGCGAATCTCCGCTGGCGGCCAGGGGAAATCATTCCAATGAATTTGCGGGGCGTCCAGATGCCCGCCCCTCCAATCTCCTACGATCAGGAATTGCTTTTCGCCAGCAGTTTGGCCGAGCAGCAAGCCATGACTCCCGATTTTGGGATCTCAGACCTTTCCAACGCCGTGGCTGGCAAACCGAGGACCGCAACGGAAAACGAACGCATCAGCGCCCTCCAATCCGCTGGCATGAATGACAACGCAATGATGTTCCGGGAGAGCCTGACTGCCTGTTATCGCTTGGCTTGGTCCATGTTGGTCATGTTCAAGGCAGATGACTTTTCCTATTTTGCGGCTGGCAATGTTGGAATTTTGCCTGAGGACGCCCTGCATTCTGAATACCTCATTTTTCCGGACGGAAGCCCTGACGGGTGGAACCGACAGAAGAAAATGCAAATGGCCGTAGCACGGTTGCAGGCATTTCAAGGCAACCCAAATGTGTCCATGGAAGAATTGACCAAGGAAGCTTTGCAGGCTGATGACCCTCGACTGGCCCTGAAAGCTTTCATCCCGACAAACCAAAAAGCCAACAGCGAAGCCGAGCAAGAGGCCATTGACATTCTGGTGTTAAAAGAAGGCTATCCCGCAGCGGTCATGCCCGGCGAGGACCACGCAACCCGAATAATGGTTGACCTAGGTTGGCTCATGAAACAGGGAGAGCAAGGGAAACCTGTTGACCCAGTAGCCATCCAAAGGGTCCAGCAACACATGGCTGTTCATTTCCAATACCTGAAAAAAACGGACCCGGCAGCCGCCAAACAGGTTGCCATGAAAATTGCACAGGCTGAAAGCCAACCAATGGCCCCCCAACCCCAACCCAGCGCACCGCCAAATGGCGGACCTGCTCCTTTACCAAATTCTTCCGGCTCCGCACAACAGTCCGCGCCCAAAGAAAGCATCCAGATCAACTACAAAGACGCACCTCCGGACATTCAAAGGCAAATGGAAGCTGCAGCCGGTTTCCGGCCAAGCCAAATGCCTTCTACAACCACCCCAACAATCCCGCAAACCAAATTAATGCCATGAGCCTTTTCCGAACCCATTTACCATCCCCATTCGGTGACTTTGCCAAAAAACTGCCCGAAGGTGCGCGCATTATTTCTGCAAAGCTTTCCGAGGACCGAAAATCCATCGAAATCGAACTGGAGATTGAATCCCACCTGACCCCCTATTCAGTCCCGCTGGATGTTCCTCCGGGGTGTTTTTCAGGTCAAACCCCATTTCCTGAGCTTGTAAAAATTCGCAAAGTGCAAAACGTGGCTATTGCACCCGAACCAGCCACCAAGGTAAAAAAGAAAAAGTGAAACGCAGGATTGCCAATTTGCTGTTCCGTTGGAGTGTTGCTCTGGGTGCCCAGCGCGTCCAAGTCAATATAATCAAGGACCCCCATTTACCCGCGGTAGCGACCGCGGTAATCCAAGACGACCATTTCGAGGAAACCCACGCAAAAGAATTGCTTGCCTTCCTGAACACCCAGGCTGGCAAAGCCGTTCAAGTGCGACTTTTGAAAATCCTTTCCACGATTGCCATCAATGGATCCCGGGACCGAACCAATACCGTCCACGCGGCGGGGGTAACCGCTGGATGGGATGAATGCCTTCGTTACATTTTTTCACTTTCGCGGGTGACCGGTGACCAGGTCACAAAAACCAATGACGGGCAGTCGCACGAGGACGATGCGACGCTGCTCGAACAATTATCGCCCTAAGACGAAAGTCTAAAACCAAATGAGCACAGACATAACAGACATGCCTGGAATTGAGGCCGCGATGGAACGGTTTAGCGCCGTGGATAACACCCCAGCGCCAGCCGCCCCCAATCCGACCGATGCCCAGGCTACGCGCGATCTACCGGCCAACGCCGCGCAGCCGACTGCAAATGGAAGTGTTCAAAACTCCGATCCGAAGCCATCCGACACACGAGCGGCGGCAGAAAATACGCCAGCGGCTCCAAGCACAGTCAATCAAACGGTTAAGGAAACTCCTCCTCAAGCTTCAGCCGATGCCAACAAGTCCCGGTACGCCAAAAGCCAAGAACGGCTTACAAAGACTTGGGAACAGGTAAACGCCGATAAAACGGCTTTTGCCGCTGAACGCACGAAGTTTGAAGCGGAACGCGCTGAATTGGCCCGGCAACGGGCTGAATTCGACACCATCCGGCAGCAGGCCCAACAGCCCCAGTTCAAGCCCGAAGATTATCTTCAAGCGAGCGCCCAAAAACGACAGCTTGCGGACCATCAACGGGCGGAAAGCAAACGGCTGGAGGACCAAGGCAAATTTGCGGAAGCTGAAAGACTCACAAAACTGGCTTCCAAAAACGACGCCTTGGCCGACGACCTGGCTGAACATGCCGAAGTGGTTCGTAAAAACCCTCCGCAGGGTTTTGCGCAGCGCGAACAACAATACCAAGCTGCCAAGCAGGCTTGGACGGTTGAAGCCGCAAAGCAGTTTCCTGATTTAACGAAAGACGGGTCTGAATTCCAAAAGGGAGTGGTGACGCATTTGCAATCCCTTGCGAAGAGCGATCCTCAATTGGCTGCCCATCCAGCAGCCATCTTTCATGCCTCTCGATTGACTAACCTTGAAATGCAGGTCAAAGCCCTGAATTCTGAGGCCGCTCGTGTGCCGGTGTTGGTTAAAGAATCGGAGTCGTTACGCGCAAGGATTAAGGAACTTGAAGCTTTGACGACTCCAGCAGGCGGTGGGAATGTCCCGGCCCTTGGTAATCCCAACGGCGAGGACGATGCTGCATCCCTCCGGCAAGCTGCCATGGAACAAGGCTCCATTTTCCGGTAAAACCTTGCGCCCATTAACATGGGCAATGCAATTACCACATCGAATCCGGTAGATTTTACAAACCGGATTCTCAGTTACTACAACAAACAACTTTTAAAAGCTCTCGAATTCAACTTGCGTTTGACCAATTACGGTCGCGCGCAGGCAGTGCCAAAATCTTCCGGTTTTAACGGTATCCGGTTCTTCCGGCCCCGCAAAGCAAACCGGTCTGGAGTCCAGTCCCTGACGGAAGCAACACCCCCAGCAAACCTAACCGAGGTTGCGGTCGGATACATTGACATCAAGCTGAAACAGCGAGGCGCCTTATCCAAGATTTCGGACATTGTCACCGCTACTGACTTGTTGGACACATTGGACGTGTATTCCAAAACCCTTGGTGCTGATGCAGCCTTGGATTTGGAATCGGTTTGCTGGCACTCCATATGTTCACAGGCTGGTTTGGCTGATTCGGACGGGACCCCAAATCCAATTCCAGCAGGTCAAAAGACCCTTAATGGTTCGAATACCTTGTTTGAACGGTTTGCTGGGGTTACAAACACAGGCGTCTCCACCACAGATTATGACACTTTTCGGGTTGCCCCGGTTGCAAATGGCGTCATGACTCGTGCGGCTCACCTTGGTTGCATGACCCAAATGAAAATCAACGGAGTGCCAATGGTTGGGGGCCAATACCCCGTGATCATTCCTTCCCCAGTTTTAATGGACATGCGGAAGGACACCACATGGACTAACACTGCGCAATTCAACCCAGACAAACTGTTGTTCCCATGGGCTCAGTTCACCTTGGATGGCGGGGTGTTTGTTGAAGCAATGCAGCCTGGATCCTTATTTACGGAAAACGCCGCCCTAGCTTCTGGTGCTGGATATGGACAACATGATCCAACTGCAAACCTTACGGCTAGCCTTGGAGCCGCCGGGGCAATCTATTCAACCCTTTACCTGGGTGCAGACGCATTTGGCATCCCAAAAATGGTTGGAGACGCAGGAAGCGACCCGGCTACACCGTCGCTTCGCATCGTGAAAAACCCCGATTCTGGCAACCCGCTCGGCCAGTTCATATTCGTTGGATGGAAATCCTTCTATATGGCTGCGTTGCTCTGGACCAGCGAGGCCAGCGATGTGCCGCACGTTGTGCAGTTGCGGACCCGCACTTCGTTCTACTGAAACCTGAATAAATAACTGTGGCCGGGGTGGGAAACTGCCCCGGCCTTTTGGAAAAAGAAAAAATATCATGAAACCAATGAAGCCGGACGGATTAACAGTGGAAATCGGGGCAGATCCAAAACCCAAGGGTGACATCAATTCCCTTTCCACCGCCGAAAACGTTGACACCGTGCCTATGGCCGCGCTGGCCATGCCGGATGACCAACAGCAGATGCAACCGCCCGAGGTGGGCGATGAAGTTAATTATCAAGTCACCGGCAAAGTGGTTTCCATTGAAGGCGATTTTGCCAAAATCCAACGCACTTCAATCAATGGTCAGGAAATACCAGATGCCCCACCGCAAGGAGGAGACGCGCCGGGTTCGGACCCAGACAACCAATCAATGTGGGATCAAGCCTCGCAAATAGGCATGCTTTGACATGAAAACCATTCTCATTTTCATTTTAGCTGCATTTTCAATCCCCTGCTTTGGGCAGGCAACGACAGTGGTCGGGAATTCGGTTGCGAGGAATTCCTTGGTCGTATCCAGAAACCCGGACGCTAAATTGTATGCCGTGCTGGGTTACAACGGGACTGGTTCCACAGAATTTGTCCAAGTGTTCAGCGGGTCAGTGGTACCGGCCAGCGGGGCCGTCCCCATTTTCTCAATGCCTGTTCAGGGGTATTCTGCTTACTCCTACGACTTCAGCTATTACGGAGCGAACCTTGACGGAATAACGGTCTGTATCAGCACCACGGCAAATTCCCTCACCCTCGCTTCGGCAAGTTCAACCATTCAGGCCATCGTCCAAAATAGATGAAAACGTTCTTTGCAATTCTGGCGTACGCCCTA
>JAGWKM010000175.1 GCA_028865305.1 Patescibacteria group bacterium
CTCGCTCAAATGCTTCTTTCTTTCATTGGTTTGCTTTCCTTGCGGGCGATGGACACGCAGGCGCAGCCAGTGATGACCTGGCAGGAATTGCCGCTCGCGTCAAACGCGGCGCCGAACGCGGACATTCCCGTCAAAAAAGATCTGAACAGCGTCGGAGTCGAGGTGACGGCCAAAGCGGCCGCCGTGGTGGACGGAGCCAGCGGGCAGGTTTTGTTTACGAAACAGGCGAATGAACCCGTGCCGATCGCGAGCCTGACGAAGCTTGTGACGGCCATGACGTTTTTGGATGAACATCCGCCGCTCGACAAGCCGATCGAAATCACGGCCGAAGACAATCATGTGGACGGCCACCAATATTTCGAGAACGGCGAACGCATGACGCAGGGGCAAGCGTTCCAGGCGATGCTGATCGGATCCGTGAACGCGGCCGCCAACGCCCTTGCGCACGCCAATACGTCGCGCGAATCGTTTATCCGGGCGATGAACCGCAAGGCCATCGCGCTGCATCTGCGGCATGCGCATTTCGTGGATCCGGTCGGCATCCATCCCGAGAACCAAGCGTCCGCGGAAGACGTCGCCATGATCCTGCGCGCCGCGTTGCGCTATCCGGAAATCCGGCGCACGACCGAACAGCAGAGCTTTGATCTGCCAAGCCAGATCGGCCACGCGCCCTATCATATTCCGTCGACGGACCTCTTGCTGCATTCGTATTTGAACCAAGGATCCTATCGCATCATTGCCGGCAAAACCGGATCCCTGCCCGAAGCCGGTTTTTGCCTGGCGCAAGTCACCCAAAATCCCGAGGGGCACCGTTTGATCGTGGTCGTTCTGGGCAGTGTCACCCATTTTGATCGGTTCCAAGATAATAAAGCGCTGACGGCCTGGGCGTTCGATACCTTTGCCTGGCCAAAACGTTCCGCCTCAGCCGCCTTGCCAGGACCATCTTGAATTGATACGATACGCTCGCTTTGGAAATCATGGCGGGGTAGCTCAGTTGGTTAGAGCGTGGGACTCATAAGCCCGAGGTCGGCGGTTCGATCCCGCCCCCCGCTACCACGTAAAAATCCCAGAACAACTGGGATTTTTGCATTGTGATATTTTTCTCACCTTCAGATTCTCAACCATCATTTCATCACTAGCGATTGATCGCGTTCCGCTTTTTGTTGCGGCCATTCAAATGTATCAAACGCCCACGTCGTCATCGCTTTCACGTCCTGAAATCGATCAAAATGATTATCGCTGCCGAGCACGACGGCGATGACATCCTCACCCGGTTCGCGTTCCGTGACCTGTGCCAAACAAAATCCCGCTTCTGGCAGCGATCCCGTTTTTGCGGCAATTATTTTATACGGCGCCTTATTCAAAAAAGATGTCAGCAAGAGATTCGTGGTGGTAATTTCATACATGTGTCCCGTGGAAAGTCCTTTGATCTTCACTTTATCCATGGATGCGGCTTCACGAATTTCTGGATAACTTAATGCGGCGCGTAACGCCAACGCGACATCATGAGCTGAGGCACTGCTGCGCGGATCAAGACCAACCGGATCAGCAAAATTCGCCTCTTGCATCCCAAGCGCTTTCGCCTTTTCATTCATCGCTTTCAAAAAATCTTCTCGCGTCATGCCGGTCAATCGCGCAAGCGCATTTGCCGCGGCGTTTA
This sequence comes from Patescibacteria group bacterium, assembly GCA_028865305.1. Classification (GTDB taxonomy): domain Bacteria; phylum Patescibacteriota; class Minisyncoccia; order UBA6257; family 2-01-FULL-56-20; genus REEB161. The sequence continues at coordinate 1,661 of JAGWKM010000175.1, forward strand.
CGGACTCAACAAGTGCGGCGCGCAAAATTTCACGCTTCGTCAACCGCTCACTTGGCATAAACACAGATCGTCCTTCTGTGGTCGAGTCGCTCGGATCCATCGCAACTTCCTCGTCAAGGTTTGGATGCTGATCTAAAAAAACCATCGCGGTCATGAGTTTTGTTAAACTCGCAATCGGATACGGATCGCGTGCGCCTTTTTCAAAAAGGATATCGCCACTCGCTTCATCCATGACAATCGCTCCACGTGCAGAAACAGAAACACCAAAACTTTCCGCGTCTTTTTTTGTGGGTTTGGGCTCTGATGAAAGCGCGGGCGCAGACACATATTTTGCGACAGGAAGTTGATTCCAAGCAATGGCCGGTTGGGTCGATGAAACAACGGCCGGCGCTGCGCGCAACACGAGCAGACTAAATAATGCGATAAG
>JAGWKM010000176.1 GCA_028865305.1 Patescibacteria group bacterium
ACCAATTTCAAAACGATAGCATGGCCGACCTTACCGCAGCGCTTGCAAGCGGCGGCGCGGGGAAAAGCGACATTTCAAATATCTTTTTTGACCCGCACGATTCCGGAACGATTATTGCGGCAGGACCGTCCGGGGTATGGCTTATGAATACCGCACTTATGTCCGCCCAAAATGCCACGCCGATCGGCGTGCAGGAATTTTCTTCGGGAAGGGCAGCCATGCAGATCGGAAAAACATCCTCCGGAGAAACGATTGGCGGTTCCGTTGCCGCGGGGTCATCGATGATCGCATGGGCGAAATCAAAAAAAACGGAGACATCATCAACAATAATAATTTATGACAAATCTTCGCAGACGATAACCACCTCATCCACCCTGACAGGAAAAAACAATGAACTCAAATGGATAAAAGATAACCTCCTGGGAATCCTTCAGGATAACGGCGAACTTTACCTGTATGACACGGGGAATCAAAACATAAAAAAAATCGCGGACGACGTTAAATATTTTGCCGCAACCGAGAATGGATCATCTATCGCAGCGCTCGAGAACAGAAGCATGGAAATCATTCCGACAACGGGCGTGAGTGACGATTATTATCGCTTCAATCTGCCGGATATCGCAAACGCACAACGCGTTGCATGGTACAAAGACGCCATGCATCTTTTCATCGAATACGGCGATCGTATTTCGTTTCTTGATCTGAAAGATGCGGGGCTCAATAATTTCACGACTGTTGCGATAGGCACCGCTCCATTTTATGACACCGACAAGAATGCGCTCTATCTCATAGCCCCGACACAAAACCTCGTCCGGTTTGATTTTCCGGGATGAAGAACTTCGTTATAAGGCACTTCCCCTTGTCAAGGAGAGGTGCGAAACGAGAGCGACGAGGCAAATCAAGCAAAAGGCCCGCAGTAATGCGGGCCTTTTGTCATCAACCGGAAACGCGATCTTAATGCGCCGCCGGAGTCGCGGGGATTGAAACATCCCGCACGATCTGCGCGGTAATCGTTCCGCTTGCGTTTACGCCCCAGACACGAACGTTGTCGTTATTCCGAATGCCGGAAAATGGAAGTGTGATGTAATTACGATTCACGACCTCGGCTCCCAAGGCGACGTCCACCGTATATGATGTTCCGTCAGCCTCCGTTAAGGTGAGCGACGAACCGCTTATGTTGCTTGCCACGCCAACATAATTCCTCGGCGTTCCGTTCTTGATGGTCGCATGAATCGATTGAACGTTTTGCTGACGCTCCTGATTCACCGCCTGCCGATAGGTCCAGTCACGCACGAGCGTCGCGTCAACCGTCCATATGGCCGATCTGGAGACCGTCCCCTGGACGCCCACGTAATCTCCCACCTTGAACTGAGCGAGATCATTGCCCGCGGCTACGGGGAGCACCTCTGCCCCCGAGCCGACATTCACTGTCCATGCGCCGCCCCAGCTCGTCACCGTAAGCGACCCTGCCGAAACCGAAGCAACCGTGCCGCGCAGGAGGACCTTACCCGCAGCGCCGACCTGTAAAATCATCGGCTGGGATTGTGACGCTGGAACTGAAACTGCCGTTGGCGCCACCGTCGCCGTCTGCGCAAAGGCCGTAATCGCCGCCACGGCCGTAAATGCCGCCGCCGATACTACCGCTACGATTTTTTTGTTCATGGTTTTATTTTTTATATTTTTCCGACCTTTCAAAATACGACCTGCCTCTTGCTCGCGATAGCTGACAAAAAAAGTGGGTCGACTTCCTATTATACAAAACGGCAGGAATATTCGCGCGATCTAAATTTTCCCCACCAATCCAACTCCGGGCTCCAGAGTTTCATCGCCCGGCTCCCAGCTTGCGGGGCAGACATGACCTTTGTTCTCGCGGACGAATTTCGCCGCCTGCAATTTTCTCAAAAGTTCTTTTACGCTTCGGCCGAGATTATTGTCATGGATTTCGATTGTCTTCAAAACGCCTTCGGGGTCAATGATAAACGTTCCGCGCAAAGCCAGCCCCTCGTCTTCTATGTAAACGCCGAATTCGCGGCAGACTTTTCCAGCAGGGTCAGCAAGCATCAGAAAAGGAACTTTTTTGA
>JAGWKM010000177.1 GCA_028865305.1 Patescibacteria group bacterium
AGATTTTTGCTTCATTCGATGTTCGGTGTTGGGGGTTCGATGTTCGATGTTCATTTCAGTACAGGGCCAGCCGCCGAGGCTGGGTCAGTGAGCCTTCGATCCGTGGAGAAAGGAGGACAGTCGGATCAGTTTGCGGCGGCTGATAAAGGACTGCCGACTCGGACGCGGAACAAGCGCGCGAGCACTCATTCGATTTTGGGGGTGGCCCGAATCGGCAGAGATTGGAAATCCGAAACGTTCTCGCGCTGTTCACGCGAGCGATTCAATCATGGCCGCGGGAAAGGAAGGGGCAACTTACCAGCGCGATTTGGACGGGGAATAAAAAAGCCGGAACCGACTCGCGCGCTGGTTCCGGCCTGGAAGAAGGATTAAATCACCACCCGCAGGCGCCGTCAATCAGAATCCAAAAGCAGTTGGTCCCGGCGGGGTCCGGTTTTCGTTCAATGTTTCTTGGCGTGCTGCTGTTATCACGGCGAAACTGCCATTGGTCCAAACATTCTGCGGTCGCTTGACGATGCAGTTCGATCCATCCGACCAGGCCAACTCCCAGCCATAATCCCCGACCGCCTTCAACGCGTCGGTGAGGCTGTAAGCCACGTTGGTGAAGTAGCAGCCTCCACGGTATTCGACAATCACCTGCGTCACCAGTTCTCTCCCGTCGTCTGCTTTTTCGGGTTCCCGGATCTGGATCGACGCGTAATCCCATCCTGCCGGCTCATGTTTCTGCGCCACAGGCCGGCAGCCGCAGAGCAGGGCCGCGAAAAATAAAACAGGGATGATTCTCATTGTGAACAGTTTTTTCTGGTTCTTCGAAAAGAAGCAGCTAAAGTTGCCCCTGATGCCAGAGCAAATCGCCGAAGAATCCGTTTCAATAAAAGAGTTCATTCGATATTGTGCCGCTTGGGCGCGTGCGGCTTCGGTGCAGGAACGTCAGATGGCGATGGATGCGCTGGCTCGGCTTCAACTGCATGGGACAATTCGCCCACCGCCATCGGCAAAGTCCCCCTTGCCGGATCGTAACTGTGTGGCTTGTGTCCGTGGGCGTAACTGACCTCCCGCCGCTTGCTTTTCATATCAAGAAGAATTTTCTCAGCGACCGTCATTCCCTCGTACATGTCGTTCCGCAATTTCTGCAAGCGCAGGATCGCGGTGTCCAATTCCTGGGGCTCCGATGCCTCATGTAATGACGTGGATTCAGATTCACGAAAATCCTTTTTGCTTTCCGAATAAAATCTCGTAAGGGCCTCCTTCAGGTTGGCGCTGCCTCGGCCGTGTCGCTCGAAATCTGAGATCGTTCCTAGACTACACTTATAGCCCCTTTGGGCCAATTCCCGCTGAACTTCCCGTAACTTGAGCTTTCGCCTTTTTCTTTCGTTCTGAAAATCCATTTGATGCGTCTTTTAGGATTCTAAAATATTTTACGAAAAACTGTTGACAGATTTCGGAATCCGAACTATTCTTCAAATATGTTGCGGCAACAAAGCCGAAAAGTCAAATGAAAAGTTTCAGAAGACGAACCCGCGGTCCCACCAAATTTAAGGGAATTGGCGAAGATGCCAAAGCGTTGGGCGTCGAGCGGAGCCATCTGTGGCGAGTGCTGAAGCGGCATCGCCCTTCACCGCTGCTGGAGCGATGGCGCGCTTTACAGGCGGACAAGGCCATAAAATCATCCAAAAAATCCTGATTCAAATGAGTGCCATTTTCATCGTCAAATACGCCGGCTGGCCGATCCGGCTGCCGTCGCTCGACCTCACGACGCCCGACCGCGCCTCGCAATTCATCTCCGAGGCCGACGCCTGGACCGAGGTCCACCGGGCCAACATCGACCCGCACCATTGCCGCGTGGTCACCCTGGACGCCGCCAAAGCCGAATTTAAGGAGGCCGCATGATCACGCCCCTCATCATCGGCGCCGGAATCCTGCTGTTGCTGGAAGCAGCGCGTCTTTTCATTCAGCCTTCAGCATTTAGCATTCAGCATTTCAGCCTTTCGCCGGGTAATTCATATGCCGCCAGTGGACGGCGGGAGCCGCAGTGCCCGGCGCGTGAACCCAACACGAGTAAACACTGCGACTCA
>JAGWKM010000178.1 GCA_028865305.1 Patescibacteria group bacterium
TTGCCGTTCCTTGAGTTCACCGTTTGCTTGCAGAACGACGCGCAGTTTTTCCATTATATCGCCGCCCTGTTCGGCTAGCCAGCGATGATACAAACCGACTTGCGTCCAGAAGTCGCCATAACTTGACTCGTGTGTTTCATCGGGTTTTGCGTCGGCTGCATTGTCCATTGCGAATATGGCGCTATCGGGCTGATCGACGCGGACGTTGGCCGCAACGCGCCATAGCGAGAATGCCCGACCGACAAGCTGCCACCAATCATCGCCGCAGATATGCCAATTGCACGGCGGCATGAAAAACCCGCACGTGCGGAGTAATTCGCCCCCGGCAATTAGTGGCCCGCTCGCCCTCCATTGAACCTCGCGGCTGTTATCGAGGCAGGTTACGAGATTCCACGGTCCGATAAGTTTCAACATCAATGCGTCCCAATTTTTCGTTATCGGAACGTGATCGTCATTGATGACGGCGTACCATTCTTTTTGCGGCCGAATGGCAAGCGCCGCGTTGAGCGCGCGCACCCATCCGACATTGGTTTCTAAACTGATCCATTCCCAATTCGGCGGGCGCAATTCGATGACGGATTTATATTCTTCGAGACAATCTGGACCGTTGATGATGATGAGTCCTGGCGCGGTCGTTTCAGTCTCTCGCATTGCTTCCAAAAGACGACGCAGTTTTTGTGGCCGCCGCCACGTCGGGCAAATGAACATCAAGCGGCCCGGAAAATGCAAACAGTGTTGCGATTGACGTGGTTGTGTTTCCCCTGGCCTATGTAATTCGTCGGGTTGTGTGGATCGGTCGGATAGAGCGGCGGAATATTTTTATCCTTCATGGTGATTTCCACCATGAACGCCGCATCCGATGACGCGATGAAACGCTGGCGTCCTTCATCGACTAGTTTTGATGGCCAGATGTGATCAATCGCGCCCGGCGATCCATACAATCGAAACCACTCGGCATCCGATGGCATCGGCGTGATATGAAACGGCGTCGGCAACAAATGCGTGACCGCGTAAAGTCCGTGACCAATCTTTTTCCAAGACACACCACCGGCAAATGAATTCGTATGCGCTAATTGAATGTTGGCATCGCGCCATGTTTGATGAAGATATTTCCAAGCCATCGACACCAATTCTTGATTGGGCATCCTTTGGCCGGAAAATTCTTCCATAAATTCCTGATTGACGCGAACCGGGGCGGCGCTGATGACAAGGTGAGGCTCGCGCGCTAAAGCGACGAGAGTTTCAATACTTTGATCGCCGAAAATTGTATCTGGCGGACATATCAAAATCGAATCGCTGCACACCGCCGCGTCCATGAGACAGTGGCGAACTGTATTTGCTAAAAGCGCCCCGGCCCATTCCGCTGCGATGATATTAACTTTTATCGGAATATCCACGGCGCGCGCAATTTCTATCACGCGCTCGCGATCTTCATCGGTCGTGTAGATGTGCCATTCGGCATTTCTGATCGCCGCATGGTTTGTTGGCCAAGTTAGAGATTTCACCAGCCCATTTTTCATCCACGTTATGTACGGCTCGCCGTGTACGAGCGTAAAAATTCTTAGCGTCACGCCCTGACTCCCACCATTTTGCGTTTCAACGGAACCATGATCGTCGAAATTTCGACGACGCCAATTTCTAAACCAAGAGCTTGTGCCCAATCGCGCACAACTTTAATTCTCGGCTGCGCGTGTCCGTATTCCCAATGCGACAGAGACGATTTTGCATAGCCGGTTTTCGACGCAAGGTATGCAAGCGACCATTTCAAGCGATGCCGTTCTTTGCGAAGCCGATCAATGAGCGGATCGGTTCCAAGAATTTGACGTGGTGGTGTCACAATCTTTTGCGGTAAAATTCCTAGGCGATATGCTTTCTGTTTAATGGCTAAAGGTTTTCGTTGAAGCACCTGCACGAGCATCGCGCGATCAGATTTCAAATAATGTTCGGTGAGAAATTTTGTTTGTTCCTCAGTCCACGGTTTTCCATAGGTCATGTGGTGCTATCACTCAGCCAATGCAGCCAGTGGATATGATCGCAGACGAAATCAATAAACAAGTCCAT
>JAGWKM010000179.1 GCA_028865305.1 Patescibacteria group bacterium
CGAGAACGCCCCCTTTTTATTGATAAGCGGGAACACAATGCGCATTGCGTCTTCGAGGGATTGTCCTTGCCGTAAGCCATGTGCAATAGCAGCGGCTATCATCTGCGTGTCGCTCGTGTTTTTGTGTATTAATTTCATAACAGACTGAGGCACCCAAGTAAGAAGGCCGTTTTTTCTGAGAAACTTTTTAAGTTCCGCGGCATTGGCTATGTTGCCGTTATGCGCGACGGCAAGGCCGACATCCTCAACGAGAATAGGGTGCGCGTAGCTTACATCCGATCTTCCGGAGGTTCGATATCGAACGTGTCCGATTCCTGCAGAGCCACCCGGGAGTGATTCTCCCTCCGGAAAAACTTTCTTCACGGTACCCGGTCCTTTTTTTACGGTAACCGACTCGCCATCCGAAACAGCAATGCCGGCTGATGCGTCGCCGCGGTGTTGCAGTGCAAGTAAACCGCGTATAATTTTTTCAGCAGCGTTTTGTTCTGCGTCGTCAAAACGTATACCGAACACGCCGCACTTCTCTCCAAGTGCGCGTATCCGCGAATCGCGTTGCCATAGTGAAAAAGAAACGGGCTTGTGCGGCCCGTTTTCTTCACTATTACGCGCTTCGTGCGCTATTTCTAAAGCCGCCCTCACGGCTCAATTTTAATAACAAATTATACGTATGTCAAGATTTATATCTTGAACTCAATAACGTCGCCGTCTTTGACGATGTATTCCTTTCCTTCTGTCCGTACCCAACCTTTCTCGCGGGCGGCGGCGTAGGAGCCGGCTTCCATGAGCTTGTCGTATGCGACCACTTCGGCACGGATGAATTTATCGCGAAAGTCCGTGTGAATGGCGGTGCCCGCTTCGGGAGCGGTTGAACCCATCTTCACCGTCCACGCGCGCGTTTCGTCTTCTCCGGTCGTGAAGAAGCTGATGAGCCCGAGCATGCGGTAGGCGCCGCGAATGAGGTCGTTAATGCCGTCGTCCAAAACACCGAATTCGCGGCGCAAGGTTTCCTTCTCGTCGCCCGCAACATCCTTGAGTTCCCCTTCAATGGCGGCATCCACCGTAACGCGCGTTGCGCCCATGCCGTCCAGAAAATCAATGAGTTTGGCATAGCGCTCATCATTCATCTCGTCGAGGTTATGACCGCCGGCTTTTTTGTTGAGAACGTACATGATGGGTTTCAATGTGAGGAGGTGGAGCGCCTTGATGGCTGCGAGCTCCTCGCCTGAAAGCTTTGCTGCTGTCGCAAGCTTGCCCGCGGCGAGAACCGGCTCGATTTTCTGAAGAGCGGCTTGTTCCGCAAGTGCCGTCTTGTCGCCGCGTTTTGCGTCACGTTCAATGTTCGCGAGACGTTTCGAAACCGTTTGCGTGTCTGCGAGCACGAGTTCAAGGTTAATGATTTCAATGTCGCGTACCGGGTCGATTTGCCCTTCTTCAACGTGCGTAATATCGCCGTCTTCGAAAATGCGCACCACCTCGGCAATGGCATCGGTTTCGCGAATGTGCTGCAAAAACTGATTGCCGAGTCCCTGCCCTTCCGCTGCACCTTTTACGAGGCCTGCGATGTCCACGAACTCAATGGCTGCAGGAATGGTTTTTGCGGAATGCGAAAGATCCGTTAATTTTTGCAAACGCCCGTCAGGCACGGCAACAACCCCGACCGAGGGGTCGATAGTCGCGAACGGATAGTTCGCAATCAAAACCGCCTTATCGGTCAACGCTTTAAACAGTGTGGATTTCCCGACGTTCGGCAGACCGACTATGCCAATCGAAAGAGCCATGAAATAAAAGAAAATTGTTACGTATTACGATACTTTGCAGCCGTGAGTGATGATCTGCACATAGCACAGTGGCGTAGCGCAACCCCCATTCCAACCAAATAATGCTCTGATTTCGGAGCATGTTCCAAGTCGGCACACCCAAAGAAGCCGAGTTCTTCGGTGTCTGCTGCAATTTTGCGACTCTCCGACATCCGGGAAATGTAACATGCGCCGGACGTAAAACAAATTTCAAGCTTCCATGAGCTTTTGAAGCTCGGCCTTGTGCTCAGAC
>JAGWKM010000180.1 GCA_028865305.1 Patescibacteria group bacterium
TTATTACAAGTTTGCTTTCGGGCAGACTTGGCTGCGGGCGGCAATATAGGGTGTTGTTCGGGCCGCATCTTTTTTATCTGTCTAATCATCAAACTATTATAAATGAATATGGCAAAAATTATCACGCCTGACGGTTCCGATTATAAAGTAACATTTGTGTTTTTATAAATGCAGCGGATTAATAAAACGATAAATAGACTTGCGGGAGACTAGATATCTTATTTTGTACAAACCGTATGGTTACTGATAAAATAAAACAGCTTGCTCAATACGAAGACAAAGTCGCCCAACTGAGAAAAACGATCGAAGACCGGTTGAGGCGGGAATTGGCTTCTTTGCCCGAAAAATACGGTTTCGATTCCACTCAGGCCTTTATCGCGGCCGTTAAACAAGCCTCCGGCGGAAAGCGCTCCGCGCGCGGAGGCGCGCTTGGGAAGAAACGAAGGAAACGCGCCAAAATCACTCCCGAGATGAAGCAGAAGCTCAAGTCGCTCGTCGAACATGGCAAGACAGGCACAGAGATCGCCAAGATTCTCGGCATCTCGTTGCCCAGCGTTCAGAATATTAAAAAAGAGCTGGGGCTGGTGAAGGCGCGTAAATAGCTTTTTCGAAAGTGTCTATTTCGTCCCCGCCTGGATTCCGGGCGGGGCTTTTTATTTGCCAGAATCGCATTTGCGCAAACGCTGTCGTAACCATGCCGGTGCCTTATATTCAGGCCAATACGAACGGGCGTTTGCACGATGCCCGCGAGCCAGCCGTCTCACCTCTGAATCGGGGTTTTCTTTATGGCGATGCCATTTACGAGGTCTGGCGGACTTATCATGACGTGGTTTTTGCCTGGGAAGAACACTGGCGCCGCCTTGAGCGTTCGGCAGCCGCCCTGTACATGACCCTGCCGTTCGGCCCGGCGGATGCGCTCAATGAAATCAAGCGCACCGTCGCAGCTTTTTTTTCCCGCGCAGATGTCCGGGCCGATGTTTATATTCGGCTGCAAATCACGCGCGGGGCCGGAGTCATCGGTCTCGATCCGGCCCTGGCCGACCGTTCGGACTTTACACTGCTTGTGCAACCGAATCCGACCTGGACGCCGCAGCGGTTGAAGGACGGCTTGCGTCTTTCGCTGGCGACGAGTCTGCGGCGCAATCCCATCACCGCCCTGAATCCGGCATGGAAGACCGGCAACTATTTGAATAATATTCTTTGCCTGCGCGAAGCGCGCACGCGTGGAGCGGACGAGGTTGTCATAACTAATTTCGATGACGAAATCACGGAAGCAGCGGTTTCAAACATCGCTTTCGTAAGCAACGGCGAGATTCTGACTCCCCCGATGGCGGCGGGCATTCTCGGCGGCATTACGCGGCAACTGCTGCAAGAAAAAATAGCTCCGGCTTTAGGCGTGCCCATGCGCGAGATCGCGATCGGCCTGGGAGACCTTGCGCGGATGGACGAATGCTTCCTGCTTTCGACGACCAAGGATTTATCAGCCGTCGCGACCATCGACAACGCCTCTTTTAAAGTGGGCAATAATACAGTTTTTGCGCAGTTGAAACGCGCCTTTGGCCATTATACTCATACTTATGCCCAAGCGCATCCCGAGCTGCGCCTGGCTTAGCAGGCAGACGACTGAATTTATCAATGATTGAATTGGTGGACGCCCCGTTGCAATACTCTGACTGAGTTTTCCTGAATGGCTCAAAAATTTATCGTCATCTTAGCCGGCGGGAAAGGCGAGCGCTTCTGGCCGCAAAGCCGTCTGCGCCGCCCCAAACAACTGCTTCCCATCGTCGGCGACCGGCCCATGATCGTGCAGACGCTGGCGCGCGTGCTTCCGCTGGTCCCGCGCGAAAATATATTTATCATTACAAATGCCGAGCAAGCTGCGTCGGTCCGCCGCCTGTGCCCCGGACTGCCGCGCGATAACATCGTGGCCGAGCCGCTGGGCCGCGATTCCGGGCCGGCGGTCGGCCTGGCCATGGAACTCGTGGCGCAGCGCGATTCGCGCGGTGTTTTCGCTTCGCTGCATAGCGACGCGGTCATCCACGAGG
>JAGWKM010000181.1 GCA_028865305.1 Patescibacteria group bacterium
TAGCATCAGCCATTTCCCAAATGGCAAATTGCTTTCCTTTTGATCCGCCTTTTACGAATAGAATGATGACAGTTGCTATGCCAATACCGATAAACCACGGCATGTTGAGAATCTCCGAATTCAGGCAGGAAGCTTGTGGCTGGTCATGAAATAGAGTGCGAGAGCAATTCCACCCCAAATAAGGCTAAGTGCGAGAATGCCCAATCCGCCGGCAAGGGCCACAGCGCCGACGGGAGGCGGACCAAACCAAACGACTCCATTGGACTTGACCATATCATCCCACGATGCAGGGAGCAGGTACTTCCAGCTAGAGCCAATCCCGCCGCCCATAGCCTTATCGTACAAGTCTTGCGTAATCTTCCTATCCGTAAGATTCGCAAATGCTTTGGGGTCCACCGTCGGCTTTGAGGGATCGTCCGCCGGCCCGTTCAATTCGGCCGGACTCGCAACGCCTCGACGGATGGCATTGGCGTAATCATTGATATTAGCCTGCCCTGCATCACTATTGGGATCGTGCGCATCGTCTCCCGCATGGGTCCCGCCAAAGTAGCGACCCACATACAGAATCCGTGCATAATCTTGTGGAGTTTGAGGATTCCCGGAGAGCAGGGCCTTACCCCACCAATTCGAAAGCCAGTAGCGCGCCCCTTCCAGCGGGCTCGGCGCAATCCAATACCAGCCGATGTAAGCGCCATGATTAGGGTCTGAATCTCGATGCGCAAACGCGCCCCAACCTTCCAAACCCTTTTTGATACTGGCGAGACTCGCTGTGACTTGTGCCGCACCAAAATTGTTAGTACCGCCAAGACTCGATTTGACGCCCGGATAGGCACCTTCTGCCCCGCGAAGCTGACCAATCATAAGACTTGCAAGCGTATCATTGAGCGTATAGCCCTTTTCCTGGCTCGCTTGCTTCAACGCCTTGACCACAGTCGCAATCGAAACTGTCTTGGTAGACCCCTTGCTCGGCGTAACAGACGAGCCGGAGGGAGACGAGGCTGAGGAAAGGCCAAGCGCCGAAAGCGTCATATCCCCGACGATTCCGTCAGCCGTCAATCCCTTTTGGGTTTGCGCCCATTTGATTCCGGCCGTCGTCTTGGGGCCGATCTTCCCGTCTACGACAAGAGCAGGTGTGTAGCCAAGCGCGTTGATTGCCGCCTGAACCTTTTTCATGATTTCGACGTCAGTATTGTAATCTGCGCCGAAATCGACCATCGGCTTAGAAGCCAGTTTGAAATGGTTTTTCCAATCCATGACTACTTTTCCTCGTCACCGTGAATGGCAGGAGAAGATTCCACAATTTCCGCCTTGTGGACGACGGGCGTAGAATCTTCAGATTCGTCCTTTACTTCCTGAACAACAGGCTTTGAAGGTTCGGCTTGCTTAGGCTGCTTGTCAAAAGGCTCAAATTCATTTTCGGATTTGGCGCGATTCTCAAGGAATTCAATCCGCTTGCGAACGCGCGCGGCCGAACCCGTAGCCGTAATGGCGTCAAACGCCTCCGCAAGCTTCTTGAGCGCGGAAATATTCTCGGATTTATCCGCCTTTTCCAGAATCTCACGATTCTGCTTTTTCTTTTCGTCACTCATCCCACGCAAGTCGGCTCGCTTGCGTAGCATGGTCGCTTCCATCTTGTAGCCTTCCTTTTCGAAGGCGTCGGCAAGTTTCCTCAGTTTTTCGGGATCGGTCAAATACTCAATGGCATTGTCATAAACGTTCTTCCGCTCACCTTCGAGCTTAGGCGTATTGCCTGAACGCTTCCACGCCATGACAATGAGAGAAACGAGCGCAATTTCAGGGAGTGCAATCATCGGATTTCCTCAAACGGAGAGAACTTCGCCCTTCGTATCCTGCACAAAGTATCCAATCGCGCGCCCAATGGCGACGATTCGCGTTTGCTTCATAACTCCAAGATTCGTGCGAGCCTCCGTCTCATTACGTCCGTGAACGTAGATGATTTCGGGACGCACGTTGCCATGGACGAATCGTTCCACGGCGCACGCCCAAAGGGGTTTGTCGTGGTACATATCAAGATAAATCTT
>JAGWKM010000182.1 GCA_028865305.1 Patescibacteria group bacterium
GCCGTGGCGAAAGCGAAGCAATACGCCGAAACTTATTGTTTTCAGAGACATGCTTCCGGATGGCTACGAGTTGAAGATTGTGAAGCGGGTGAGTAATGGCGCGCATCAGAACGATTAAGCCGGAATTTCAGCAGTCTGAACAGATCGGCAGGCTTTCCCGCGAAGCCCGTCTCACATTCATTCTCCTGTGGCCGTTTGTTGACGACGAGGGGCGCTCTCGCGCGGCCTCGCGAATGCTCGCGAGCGTTCTCTACCCATTCGATGACGATGCCTCGACCAAGATCGACGGCTGGCTTGCCGAGCTTGAGCGCGAGGGCCTGATCATCCTCTACGAACATGAAGGATCGTCTTATCTTCAGGTAATTAACTGGTTGAAACATCAGAAGATTGATCATCCTGGTAAATCAAGAATACCACCTCACTCGCCAATCCTCGCGAATGCTCGCGAATGCTCGCGAATGCTCGCGCCCGATCTAGTACCTAGTACCGTAGTATCTAGGACCATAGGACCAGAAGCCGAAGCTGACGCTTCGGCCGGAGAGTCAATTTTTGGTGAGCACCTCGTCTGGCTTGCAAACCATTCAGGAAAATCTGCTGGGTCTTTACGGAGTTGGCTCGGCAAGTGCTGTTCGCAATACGGCCGGCCGGCGACGTTAACGGCACTTTTGGAACTTCGCGCCACGTCACCGCCGCCGATCGATCCGGTCCCCTATATGCGCCGAATCCTTGAAGGCAAAGCGAGCTTGAGAAATGGACGCCAAAAACTTTCACCCACCGAATCAACCTACGCCGGCTTTGCCCTCGCCCTCACAGAACTCGACGAGGCAGAACAACCGCGCGATAGCCGAGCGGATCGCGACGCTACTGGCGCACTACTGGACGCCGAACGACAGCCCAGAATTGCGAAAGCTAGTGGCGGCTGACTGGATCAACGATTTGAAGGAATTTCCGGCCGAGGTCGTTGCCGCTGCGTGCCAAGACTGGCGGCGGTCGGAATCTCGGCGCCCGGCCCCAGCCGATATTCGCCGCCGCTGTTGGGAGTCTATGCCCAAGGCAGCCCCCAAAGCGGAGAGTGTACCGATGCCACCAGCGATTCCGGCCGACGATGTGGTTCGCGAGAATTGGAGGGCTATTGCGGACGAATGGGGCTTTCGCGGGCTCACGGCGGCCGAAACGAAAATGGAAGAATCTCGCCGGTCTGAATTTGTGGAGCACACATACAAAAAACACGGGTTTCTTCGTGTGGTAAGCGATGGCTGAATACGCCGACAGAATCCGCGAGCGGTCGGAACAACTAAAACACGGAGTTGCGGCGTGACTCTTTGGGCGAAATTAAATCGGTATCAAAACGGCTGGTGTTTGACGGCCATCGTCTGGGGAGCTTTCGTTATGTTAGATAAATACGATTTCAGGTTTTTTCCGTTTCTCAGTGTTCGCCAACTTGGGCGCCACCATGGTTGACGCGGCCATAATTTGGATTGTGCTGTCGATCGCCGGCACTGGCATCGGGATTTGTGCGGTAATTGGACTAGCGATGGCCATGGGGTCGCAGCAAAGCCTGGATCGCGTGGGATGCAGGCTTGGGACGCCATAATAGCGAGCGAAAACGAAAAATAGAGGAGAGCAAAGATCGTGCAGCAATCAAAAACAGCGAAGGATTACAAATGCCGAGTTCTCCTCTCCGTTCCGAACGAAGCGATCAAGAAAACCGGACCAAGAAAGAAATCCTAGCTCATGTCGTCATCAACTACGGGCATGACTCCGCGAGAATAGTCAGGGAGGCAGACCCGGACGGAAAGCCCACCGAACACTTAATCGTCGGCACGAGCAGACAAATCGACATGCTGCTCGACAAAGGCATAGTTAATAACGACCAGCATCTTGCCGGGTCAACCCTGCGGGATCTATTCGAGCAAAGTGCATTTCTATCGACCCTTGCGGCGAGGGACCCATCAGCCCCATTGGGAATGTTCAGTGAACCCACGCCCAACGAAGCTGCACTCGCCAGGTAC
>JAGWKM010000183.1 GCA_028865305.1 Patescibacteria group bacterium
GAGGGCTATGGCTGGGACTTGCTGGCCGTTATCGGGCTCGGCCTATTGAACGTCGGGCTGTTTCTTTGGACGACGAGAAAGCACGATTCCTCGGACTGAGACCCTAGCCCGCATATCTCACCGAAAAAGAAAAAAGCCAGCTGATTTTTCGGTGTAATCCGCTACCATGTTGGTTTCTACGACAATATGGGAGGTCAACTGGCTTATGACAGACTGTAAATCGCATCAGATGGAGTTTCAAGGGCTGGGACGGCGGCGAGTCGTGGCGGATTTCAACGGCGGAAACGTCACATCCGACGCCGGAGGTCTTTTGCTTCGTGAGGCAGCGCGGGGCAGCAAACTCATTGAGCGATTTGCCCGGTGTTTTACGGATTACCGCAATGAGGATCTCATTGAGTTCTCGGTCGTGGATCTGATTGGCCAGCGCACGATTGCCATGGCGCTGGGCTATGAAGATCTGAATGACCATGACCATCTTCGCCGTGATCCCCTGCTGGCGGTACTTGCGGAAAAATACGACGTGCTCGGGGAGTCACGCGAAAAATCCCGTGACCGGGGGTGCGCCCTCGCCGGCAAAAGTACGTTGAACCGCTTTGAGCTGACGCCAGCCGATGCGGACGCCGACAGCCGGTACAAAAAGATCGTCTACAATGGCAAAGCCATCGAGGATTTTTTCGTCGAGTGGTACGTTGACCGGCAACCGGAACCTCCGAAGGTGATCTGCATTGATCTGGACGCGACCGACGATCCCACCCATGGCAACCAAGAGGGCAGCTACTTTCACGGATATTATGATCACTATTGTTACCTGCCCCTTTACATGTTCGTTGGCGATGATTTGCTTTCCGCGCGACTTCGGTCATCGGAGTGCGATCCACTCGAAGGTGTCATCGAGGATTTGGCCCGTATTATAGAAAAAATCCGGGCGCGGTTCCCGCGGGCCCGCATTATTGTCCGCGGTGATTCAGGCTTTTGCCGCGAAGATTTGATGTCGTGGTGCGAGGCTCGGGGGGTGGATTACGTCTTGGGGCTTGCGCAAAACACCCGTTTGTTGGACATGATCAAAAAGGCCATGAAAAAAGCCAAGCGGAAGTTTAAAAGGACCGGGGAGCCCGCCAAAATCTATCGCAATCTGAAATACCGCACGCTGAAAACTTGGAGCCGCAAGCGGCGGGTAGTCGCCAAGGCCGAACATCTCGACAAAGGCGCCAATCCCCGGTTCGTGGTCACGACAATTGACGCCGAGGAAGAAGGCGCCCGCTCACTTTACGAGGACAACTACTGCGCCAGGGGCAACATGGAAAACCGGATTAAGGAGCAGCAGATGGGACTGTTCGCCGACCGCACCAGCACCCACACCATGCGCGCAAATCAGCTCAGACTGTGGCTATCGAGCCTCGCCTATGTGCTTGTCACTGAATTAAGACGGGTGGGACTGAAAAAGACCGCGATGGAAACGGCCCAGTCTTGGACAATCCGCGAAAAGCTGTTCAAGATCGGCGCCGTTGTCACCGTGAGTGTCCGCCGAATCATGGTACAAATGTCCAGCGCGTTCCCGTGGAAAGGCGTGTACGAGGCGTGTCTGGCCAATTTGCAGGAGCATTATGGAACTGGATAGCTGAGATAATAAACAAAATATATAGCAAAAACAAAATCCAGGGCCGAGGTGCGCGAACTTATCCACACCGACCATGTGGATAACCGCAAAAAATCGATTTTACGCGACCTTCGCCGAGAAATTGAAAATAAACGGAGGCAGCACATGCTCGGGCCGGTCCGCCGCTACGCAAAATTGGCAAGAATTTCGGTCTGGTGAGAAATGCGGGCTAGCCGCCGGCGGTTTGCACTAAAAGTGGCTTCGCGAAGCGGCGAAAAAGAATCGGAGTGATAAAAGTCGTAAATACGCCCATCAAAACCAGGGTTGAAAACAAGGCCTGATCGATGAAGCCGTGGCTGAGGGCGATGTTGGCGACCACGAGTTCCATAACGCCGCGTCCGTTCAGG
>JAGWKM010000184.1 GCA_028865305.1 Patescibacteria group bacterium
GCGTCTCGGGCGCCGCCGAGAGAACGCGCGAAGTCCGAGTCTTCATTGATTTTTGCAATCTGCCTGACCCACTCATGTAAATCCACTCCTTTCGGGATATGGTATCCGGCGAGATGCAGGAAGACTCTGTTCTCTGCGTTCTGGTAGTCGAATTTCGCGAGGTAGTAACCTTCCGGAGCAATAATGGCACGCCGTATCACCTTCTTCATCTTCTCGCCGGTCACGATGTCCCGGCGCCTGGCGGGCACGTTCTGCATGTTCGGCGATGTGCATTGAAAACGAGCCGTGGACGTGAAGAAGCCCAGATGGGGCCTTACGCATCCGTCTTCGTGGACGTAGCCTTCCCATTCATTTTTCCTGCTGTTCCACACCCGCGGCTTGAACCAGCGGTCGGGGCCGTCGCCGAGGGCTTTCCAATCCCGGAGAGACAATAGCGCACGCTCGCCCTCTCCAATTGCCGGATCGTCGCTTTCTAAATCGCCGATTCCGTGTTTCTCACAAGCGTTCTTAATCGTTTCCTCGCGCGTGTTTTTGAGGCTGATTTTATGCGCCGAGAAGAACTCACGGACTTGCTTCGGCGAGTCGGGGTTGAACGGCAGCCGGCCTGTTTCCGTTTCCTTGTTGTACAGAATGCCTTTCGCGGTATCGAAGTTATCGCGCAGTTTGGCCACGTAGGCGCGATCGATGAGAATGCCGGTCTGGCGCATCTCGTAGAGGATAAGGGACAGTTTGCGGTGCAAAGGATACAGCTTGTCCACGCCCATGAATGTTGCCTGTTTCAGCATTTTAGGAAGCGCCAAAACGGGACCAAGTGCATCGAGACCGTTATAGCCGAAGACATCGTGTTCGGGACACGGGCCTTCGCAGGCATCTTGCCTGCAGTGCTTGTAATTGGACAAATCCGTGTACAAGGACAACATGGTCCACAGATTCATGAACCCGGCCCCGCGGCGCTCGGCCTCGTCGTCGTCCTTCTTACTGGACTTGCAAAGGTTCATATTGGTTAACCAGTAATGAAGGATGGTATCTTGTACTTGGGACGGATCGATGTGGATGCCCATTCCCGCCAGTACCGGCAAGTCGGAACTGATGAAATTATGGCCGGCGATAACGGCTTTCGAATATCGCCGTAGAAGGGTTTGGAACGCTTGTCGGCCCTCGCCAAAAGGAACGGATACCGTCTTCGCGCCGTCACTGAGCCCTAATATCGTCGGGACTTCCGTTTTGATATCCCACTCCAAGTCGCAGCCGAGATAGGGTATCGGCTTCAACGTGGCGATATCGTCCGCGCGGCGGGAGACCTTGGGCAGTTTGGGAAGAGGAGTGTACATGGCTAGGCGGTAATGATGCGCTTTTCTTCCTTCTCTTCCGCTTTCCCCGTGAGCGCGGTGTTGCTGCTCACGATTTCGTGAGGCCAGCCGAAACTTTCGCAAATGGCAAACGCTAACTCGCTTGTCATCACGACGGCCAAACGCTGATCGGGCTTGCCGGTCTTGGGATCCGTCCGCGAGATAAGCGTGCTATTCTCCAAAAAGGATTTCAATAAAGCCAAAGCCGCTTCTCCCCGCGCTTCCCTTTCGTTGTGAAGTTTCTTGAGCGTGCTTTTCCTCATTTGAATCTCCGATGTCGTTCCATATGATGCTTCCGACAGAGCCAATCGATTTCAAGCGGGCGATTATAATTTTCATGGTGCGCCTGTGCATCGGGCTCACCACAAACTCGACATGATCCTCTTTTAAGTTTTCCCCGGAATATAAGATTACGCACAATATTCCCACATTTTACCTTTTTAGGGTGTCTCGTTTTATATCGCTTACGTGCCGCCTCTTCTGCAGGAGTTCTATACTTTTCCGGGTGTAAACGATAATACGCAGCCGCATCTCTCCGAAGACGGGCTCTAACACGTTTACGCCAAATTCTTCGCGTTTCTATTCTACTCATCGAACAATGCCTCTACTGCATTCCGGCGGCGTCTTCCCGTTCGTTTCGCACGGCCTTCATTT
>JAGWKM010000185.1 GCA_028865305.1 Patescibacteria group bacterium
CGGCCGATGTAGTATTGGAGCTCCTGGAGGAGATACTGGCTTTGGCCGTTCACTTCCGCAAGCGATGCCTGGCGCACCTGGACGCGGGTGATGACGAGGAAAATCGTGATAAAGGAAACGACGACAATCGAGAAGATGCCGATGGCAAGAAGCAGTTCGATGAGGGTAAAGGCGCACCGCGGATGTCGCATCCATCCATTATATCAAAATCTCACTGGCAGCAATTGGCATAGGCATGAACCACATCAAAATTCCCCACCGAACAGGTCCATCCGCCGGTAACAGGCTCATTGTCAGTGAGCACGTCCCCGTTTTGGGTTCCGCAACCGCCGCTAATCACCTGCTGAGTACTGCTACAATGTGCTGTCACAGCAGTCTGGTTATTTGCAGAGGCGATGGTGCACGTCCAGCCGCTCGGGCTGGCATCAAGATATTGGACCGCACCTCCTCGGCTTGAAAAATCTTTGGCGGCAATAGTCGGCACGGCAGATTTCACCACCTTCCCTAAAATATCCCCTGCCCCGACCAGGCCGAATTCGACGCTATCCATGCTGCCGCCCGGCATTTCGCCAAGCAATAAATAAGCACCCGAAGGAATGACCGGGTATCCGGAGGCGTAGAGCTGCAATTCGCCCAACTTGGCGCCGGGAATTTTATAAAGTTCGCCTGCCGCATTCCGAAGCGCGCTCCCATTCACCACAATCAAGAAGGTGCCATCATCAGCTTTCTCCAAATTCCATGAGTCGCCGGGTATGCCACCAACTTGCTTTACAAGGGGCGCCTTGGTATCACCGGCATAATGGTAAGCAACCAAGTCGCCGCGGCCGATCGGATGGCATCCGTAGTATCCCGCAAGAACGGAAACCATTTCGCCCGATGTCAAAAGCGGCTGCATAGAAATACCGCGCACCTGGCGCGTTTCGGGAATCCCGCAATCGGAAGTAACAGCATTAGTGCCGGAACGGCTGATCTTTCCAAAAACCAGGAAACCGGCTGCCGCAATAACCAAAACGGCCAAGGCGAAAAAAAACTTTTTCATGGATACTATTGGCAACAATTAGCAAAGGCAGAAACGTTGGAGCCCTGGGTATCAGCGCAATACCATCCCTGGTTCGGATAAAGCGGCGGCCCGACCGGCTCGCTGTCGGTCAGGGTATCGCCTGCCGGTATGGAACAACCGCCGGAAATCACTTTTTGCGTGCCGGAACAACTTGCCTGCGCCGAATAGGTATACGAAGTTCGAACCACCTGACAGGTCCAGCCGGCCGGAGTGCTGCTCGCGCTCCCTGCTTTCTGGTCCACATAGGCCTTAGTCGCTACATCGCCGGAATTGATCGGCAGGGCAACATCCACGATACGATTGCCATTCATGCTCAATATCCCGTTGATCGTAAGCGTCGTACTTGGAATAGTGGTATTGATCCCTATGTTGCTGCCCTTAAAATTAATGATCCCGTTGATCGAGCTCCAAGCCATGCCGGGAAATCCCAAATTCTGCAGGGAAGAAGTGGCTGGCAGGACATCCGAATCGAAAGTCGCCGCTGCCACGCGCGCCACGGAAGACTGGAACGCCTCGCTGAAGAGCTGCTCAACGTTCGAAGTGCGGTATACCGTCGAAAATGAAATGCTCACCGAATCATGCCCGGGCGTATTGGCGCGGCGGATGAAAGAAAGGTCTGAAACCGTCACCTTGTCCGAACTCAAGGGTTGCGGCGTGCCGGAAGCCGTCTGCTGGAGATAAAGGGTGCCATTCTGGAGGGTGATCCACGTGGGATCTTCGGCAAGGTCGGGCATGCGGAGCTCGAGGGTCGTGGTTGGCGTGTCCTGCGGGATGGAGATCAAACTCGCCCGGCCGATGTAGTATTGGAGCTCCTGGAGGAGATACTGGCTTTGGCCGTTCACTTCCGCAAGCGATGCCTGGCGCACCTGGACGCGGGTGATGACGAGGAAAATCGTGATAAAGGAAACGACGACAATCGAGAAGATGCCGAT
>JAGWKM010000186.1 GCA_028865305.1 Patescibacteria group bacterium
GTCGGCCCGGAGGAATTCACCGAGGCCGAACGCTCTGAAGCTCTTACACACCTGCGCTGCAAGCTCATAGAGTTGTGGTGCGCAACCGATTACAAGTCGCCGGAGAACAAGGCAAAGCGGGCGGCGATTGTGGACAAGATCAGGAAATGGAGTCGCAAGTGATCGAAAATCAATTCAAATGCGACATTTGCACGGCGCAGCGGACCCCGGCCAACCATTGGTTACTGGTCATGCCTCCCGCTCACGGCGTCCTGCGGATCGAGCCGTGGGACAACCAGGAAGCGTTACGCGAAGGAGTCCAGCACATCTGCGGGGCCGAATGCGCTCACAAGGTGCTGGACAGGCATCTGGAATTTCTGAGAAGCGGGGGTGTGGAATGACAGACCAAAGGCCGGTAGTTGATGGCAATTTCTGGCGCGGCGTGGGGTTTGCTCTATTGTTCGAGGCCGTGCCTGTGGTAATCTATTTGCTTTGGAGGGCGCTGTGAGCGATTGCAATTTGTGCATAAGCAATGGCGATTATTTCGACGGCCCCGCAGATTTGTGTGGGTCCATTATTCGGACGGCCCGCAAACCGCATAAGTGCTGCGAATGTGGAAAAACCATCCAGCCCAAAGAGAAATACGAGTATTACTCGATTTTGTACGACGGGCGCTGGACCAATTACAACACGTGCCTTGTCTGTCGGGAAATCGGAGAAGCCTTTTGTTGCGATGGCCGACTTTTCGGAGAACTATGGAGTAGTTTTCACGAAGCCGATATTTGGCCCTACCTCACAACAAGTTGTTTTGACAAACTGACCACACCCGAGGCGAAGGCCGAACTTCAGCGTCGCTGGATGGAATGGAAATTTGAGAGGTAAATATGACCCGCATGGACCAAAGGAAATCCAAACTGGTAGTGGAATTCTCGGACTGCGTGCGCGAGCGCGGGCGGCTCCGGGAAGTGACGATGGAGTTTTCGCCCTACGGGATCCACGTCCGGCTCAAGGGAATGCGCCAGGGGTTTGACGTATCGCCCGCTTCTGTGTATAATCTGGCAGTGAGCAAATTCGTCACGGCGAAGCGAGCCGAGAAGAAAGCGAGGAAGCAAAAGTGACCCCACTCAAGCTGGTATTGTATCTTGTCCTCGGCGGTCTGTGCTGGACGGTTATCATGTCGCGCACCAATGACGTGGTTGTAAATCTGGCTCTGATTATCCTGGTTATCGCCAGCATGTGGTTCGGAGCTGTAACGGAAAAGTCCAACTAAAAAGGAGAGGAAATGAAAGGGAAAATCATTCAAATTCAGGTGGTCCCCGAAACCGATTTTATGAAAAACAGTTTGTATGTCTTAACCGACACAGGGGAGATTTATTTTCTGATTTTGGCGGAAGGAATTTGGTACCACCAAGCTCTTCCGACCGGCAAAATTGGAGAACAAGAAAATCGGAAGTCCAGATAATGGACAGGAGGGTTTATGGCAAAGAAAATCTATTGGCATTTCTCTGAAACAAACAGAGTGTTGCGCTACGGCGACGGGCGTGAGATTGTGGCTGGAGAAACCTTGGAAGTCGAAGGCCCGGTTGTGCTATGTAAACGGGGGTTGCACGCTTGCAAAAACATTCTGAATGCTTGTGATTACGCGCCGGGTCCATACATTTGGGCTGTTGAACTTTCTGGAGAAGTTGTCCACGGCTCGGATAAATCCGTGGCAACAAAACGCAAGGCTTTGTGGGGGTACGACGCAACGGAAGTTTTGCGCGAATTTTCTCGGTTTGTGGCGCTGGATGCCGTCAAGCAATACTGGGACAAAAAGAAATATGGAGTTTTTCCTGAAGTAACCCTGCGATGGCTCAAGACTGGAAACGAGTCTCTTCGGTCTGCGGCGTGGTCTGCGGCGGAGTCTGCGGCGAGGTCTGCGGCGGAGTCTGCGGCGAGGTCTGCGGCGAGGTCTGCGGCGTGGTCTGCGGCGGAGTCTGCGGCGTGGTCTGCGGCGTGGTCTGCGGCG
>JAGWKM010000187.1 GCA_028865305.1 Patescibacteria group bacterium
GCTCGACAAGGATAGCCCTGTCGCGCATACGCGGAGAAGCAGTCTTTAATAGCGTTTGAGCATGGGAAGCCGCGCGCACTCCTTCTTCGCCTTGCCCCGACATGATGTTGGAGAAGCCCCCTGTCTCTTCCATGAATTTAATCAGCATCTGAAGAGCCGGGATCGTTTGATCAGGAATTTTCGGCGTTAAATCCTGAACGCCTGCGCCGGGGCCAAGGCCCATATAGCCTTGCGTCCGGAATTGGTCATACATTTCGTCCGTAATGCCGTCTACGCCCGTAAAAGCAATAAGCTTGTCGAATTGAACGCCCATCATGCGGCGGAAATCGTCAAGCCATTCCGAAAGCAAACCTTGAGGCTCTATAAGGTCGGCGATTTCCGGCCGCCCCCAAACAAAACCCGGCGTCGAGTTCGGCTGAACGAGTTGATAAGGCAGCGTATCAGGGCAAAACAAATTACATTTCTTGTAAAGAGGAGCGACGAGAATATCGTCGCTAAACATCTGCACCGTCACCCAATCGCCGGCGTAATCGTCCCACATCCACAACTCATAAAATTTAACCATCTGCGCCCCGGTATCGGCGCCGACAATTACGTCCGACGAGTTATTGCCAAGATCAACGATGCCGCCGGGCAATAGGCTTGTCGTGTTTGTCAGGCTCGTATTCAGCGTACCGGTCGAAAGAACTTGATGAAAAAAGCTATTTATATCGCTGCCTTCGACGCTTGACGCCGCCAAAGCCTTTATCTTCGCGTAAAGCTTATCGGCATCCGGGAGATGCGCGATACGCCGCCACACTTGCGGTAGGGTCAAATAAGCCTGTTCGCAAACCGCTTCCTGCTCATCGAGAGATACAACACTTTCATCATAAACGCCGAACATCCACGGCATGACGATACGCGATCCCAATCTCTCAATATCGCCGTCCAAGCCTTTTCTTACAATCGCTTTTATGATCGCGGCGCCGTAATCAAGCCCGACTTTAACGGCGTCACCGAACATGATATCGATATTTGTGCGTTCCCATTCGCGGCTCAAAACGCGCGCCGCCATCTCGGCCTTAAGAAGCCATTCTTTGTCGTAATGGTTTTCAAAATCTATGGAAAAACGAAGGTTCGTCGGGGAGAACAAGTAAGACTGCAACCTGTCATTGTGAGTATATAGCCGGTTATGCAATGATTTGTTGCCGTTAGCTCTTCCCGTCTCGATCCATTGCCGCATCTGACGACAACGCGCTTGCCGGTTGCCCATTGAATGCTGGCAGATTTCGATCGTTTCCCAAGCTTTTTTCTTAAGCTCACGCCGCGTATCCGGGATTTGCACTTACATCGCCCTTTCACTTCGCCTTGCCCGCCGCTGCCGTAGCCGCGGCGCGCATCGAATGTCCGCCCACTACCGCTCCTGTAATTGCTTGCATTTCCGGAACAGGAGCCCCCGGTCTTGAAAAACTAACCGGAGGTTGCCCCGGAATAACCATCTGTCCCTGAGCGCCGCCAAAATTACCCGCCGTTGCAACGCCGTCCGATGCTGTGGGCATCATTCTTACCACAGACCCTTGCAATTTGGTAGCCGAAGACGGCATATACGAAATTTCCCCGGCCTTATGGTTATCCTTCATATTCGTCATCTTCATTTCAGGCAACTTGCTGGGATGAACCCCTAAAAGCTCGGCAGCCTCACGTTGGCGCCTGACAGACGCGTCTTCCATCTGCCTATAGACCTGATCTGCCGATTTACTGACGATTCCAAAGTTTAAAGCAACTTTACCGGCGGGATTCGCTCTCTCCCGCAAACGCTCACCAGTGCCTTTGTTAACTCTTTGATGCCTCTTTTTTCCCATAAATTGCACATGGCTTACGGCAGCCCCGCAAAGCGGACACATATCCGGATAAGGGCTTTCGCCCTCGCGATAGGCATAAGGAAAAATTTGATTGCAAGCCGAACATTCAAAACCCATGCGCGTTACCGTCTTCACCGTTCCC
>JAGWKM010000188.1 GCA_028865305.1 Patescibacteria group bacterium
CACCACAACTGGTTCTCGACTCTGTGTAATGCCCGCATGCCCTCCAATCGCTATGGCACGGTGCACGTTTATAATAATTACTTCAATTGTCCCGGCAACGACTACATTGTCCGCGGACGTCTCTTCTCGCAGACGCTGATTGAAAATAATTATTACGACAATGTAAACAGCGCATGGGAATATGACGCGAATACAAGCGGTGAGCCGCGGATCAAAGCGGTTGGCAATGTTCTCGTGAACACGGTCACCCCGACCGGTGGAAACGACAACGTCTTCACGCCGCCATATTCTTATACGCTTGATGACGCAAACTCCGTGAAAGCCAATGTCATGGCCGGAGCCGGCTGTCATCTCTGATCGGGTTCATGGCACCCGCGCCCAGATAAATATGGGCGCGGGTCTTTGAATCTTTGTTTAAAAAAGCATCCCGGTATTGCACTGGGGTGCTTTTTTTTTAAGATATGCGCTGTTTTTCTTACCTCTCTTATTTGGATGAGATTCAACCCCGCCAGCAAACGAATCGTTCTGCCTGCCTTGTTGGGCGTTTTTGTTGTTTTGTCGGTTTACATTGCCCGGCATTTTACCGCCACTGCACCGCATGTTCTTTCAACGGAATCGGGTTCAACGCGGCTAAAATCCGCCTCCGACACACCGTTTCCCATTTCATCGCCGGTCAGGATTCGGCCGAAAACAATTACATCGGCCGTGCCCACAGATTGGGAAAATAATTGGATGCGGCTGGTTTCCGAGCCCGACACACCGCAACGCACCGCGGAAATGACCAAGGCCCTGGAACAACTGGCTTCCAGCGATCCAGCGGACGCGCTTACGATCGCGATGCAAGAGTCCGACGCGAAGCTTCGCGAAGCCCTGCTCCAGGGTGTCCTGCGCGGTTGGGGCAGTCTTGATCCTTCGGCCGCAGCGGATTGGGCCCGATCTGAGGATACCATAGATCACGGCCTGGCCATGGCTTCTGTCATGAATGGCGCGGTCAAGCATCCCGATCAGGCCATCCAACTCACCGCAAGTTTGTCCCAGCGCGACCCAGCTCAAATTCAAAGTTATGGTCAATATCTGGTCTTTGCGCTGACCCGGGTGGGAGACTTCTCCGCCGCAGCGGATTTTGCCGTCAAAGGTGCGCCCGATATTCGCCCTAATTGGGTGGTCATGGCCTACTACAATTGGGCCGTAAAACAGCAGGATGTCGCCGTAGCGGCAGCCTTGAAATTGACTGATCCATCGGCCCAACTCACCGCATTTCGAGCCGCCATTTCAGGATGGGCTCATTCCGATCCCAAAACCCTGGTCGATACGGCCGAAAATTTCCCCGAAGGGCAAGATCGCAAGTTTGCCTTGACCGCCGGACTGCGCAGTTGGATCGAGAAAGACCCCGCCGCCGCCGCCGATTGGATTTCACACCACGAGTACACTCCGGAAATGGACGCCGCGCTGGAGGAATAAGGCCTCGCCGGCTACGGAGCACCGTTCGGCTGCCGTTCCTGTAATTTTTTCCGGGCTAAATCGAGATTGTATTGCGCGTCGCGAAAATCCGGCCTGATGCGCAATGCCGCTTCAAACTCCGGTATGGCTTCTTTGAATCGCCCGCCATGAAGCAAGACATTGCCTAAATTATAATGAAGCTCGGCCGACTCTTCATGAGCCTGTATGGCAAGCTGATAATGCCTGATCGCCTCGTCCAGCCGACCAACATGAAACAAAGCATAGCCTAAATTCCCATGAACTTCGAGGAACGCCGGTTTGAGCTGAAGCGCTTTCTCATAATGACCGATGGCTTCGCCCGGCCGTTTTGCATACAGCAAAGCATCGCCTAAATTATATTCCAGCTCCGCGCAGTCGGGTTTTAGCCGCAAGCCCGCTCTGTATTGTTTGATTCCTTCCGCTATTTGCCCGGCGTGAACCAGTACATATCCGAAGCTGTTGCGCACCTCGTAAGAATTTGGATTGATTTGCAGGGCTTT
>JAGWKM010000189.1 GCA_028865305.1 Patescibacteria group bacterium
ACAAGTTTTATAACCTATGTTTCCAGACTTCAAGAAAATGGAAGAGCAAGCGAAGGAACAGTTCGCTTTGACTCAAAAGCGGCATGATGAACACGTCAAAAATCAATTAGCTTTATTGAACTGCATGGGTTTAATACTTGCTGAATTGAGAGACATCAACAAATGGCTTCACAAGTAATCCATGCTTCGCGGTGGTATATTTGGTCCGGGCGGCTCCGGCAAGACTACGTTGGCGCGGGAAATCGGTATTGAGTATTGGTGCCGCGAACAGCGCCGGGGGCTTGTCCTCGATCCGAACGGCGAAAAATGGGGACCGTACTTCTGGGTGACCCAAAATGAAGACCTATACTGGCGGACAATCTGGAAAGAAAAAGAATCACTCATCATCGTTGAAGAAGCGGCAGCGACAATACGTCGTGAGCAAGACCTTAAGCCAGTGTTCACACGACTTAGGCACCGAGGCCATAAATTACTCGTTGTTGGACATAGTGGGAGTGATCTACTCCCTGCTATGCGGCAACAACTCGATTGTTGCTGGTTGTTCTGTCAGCCTCCTCCCGCGGCTAAAGCTTGGGCCGAAAACTTCCCTCGTTATTACGACGAAGTGATGGCGTGTTGGGAGTTGAACCGCCATGAATTTCTCTACGTCACGCAATGGTCCCCTCCGGTGAAGGGAAAATTGATTATATAAATTTTGTTGACACGCTCAAAATTTTGTGATCGTCGTTTGTGTATCCAAGGGGAATTCCCCGCCAGCTCCAAACTTCAACTCACAAAATCATGTCGCACAAAATGCTCTTCTACGTCGCTCTCGGCGTTGCTGCCTATTATTGGTATCAGCACTACAAAGCCACTAATTCCTTCATCTAAGGAATTTTCGAATGAGTGATGTTCCGGCACCGTTTCCGCCGGCTCCGCCGGCTCCGCCGTTTCCGCCGGCTCCGCCGTCTCCGCCGGCTCCGCCGGCACCGACCGCATCACCGAGTGGCAATAATGCTCTCGCGTTGATTGCGGTTGTCGCTCTCGTCATTTTTGCCGTCTGGCGAAAGCGCAATCAAAATTCGACTGTCGTCACCTAATGCTCCCCAACAAGGTAATCCAGTCACAAAAAGTGCAGGCATTGAAACGCGCGACCGCCGTCACCAATGCCCTGCATGCCACTTCACGGACTGGATATTTACCGGTCAAACCTCGAAAATGACCCACAAGGCTGTAATCATCGTCGGCTCGCTGGCTGCGATATATTTTATCGCCAAAAATAAATCCGCGGCGCGCGCGACGCCCGCGCCGGCGCCAGCCGCCGGCGGCGGCACTATCGGTCAGACCGTTCTCAATAGCGCCGGTGTCCCTTTGGTCAATTCCATCGGGCAAGATATTTCCAACGCGGTTGGTGGATTATTCAGTGGCGGTTCGTCCAAACCCGGCACCGTCGCACCTGCCGCTCCCACCAATTCAGCAACCACTACGGCAACCTCTTTTACCTGACCTCCACAATCCTGTCTTCAACTCATGATCATCACCGACATCATCAACAATATTCCTGCCCCCGTCTCCGGCGGCCTCGTCTCATTCTATCTGCCTATCGGCGTCCGCCATCACGGTTTCAGCCTGTTCCTCACTTCCTCCGGTTCAGCTACTGCGGCCAACGCGACCACCATCAACCGCGTTCGTGTCATCGTCGACAATGTCACCCTAATCGACTGGGACTGGCCTTCCATTTTCAATTATTTCACCCGCAAGGGTTATTCCGCCGCCACTGGCGAAATCCCGCTCTTCTTCACTGATCCCGCCCTTGCCGGCTTGAACAACTGGGCCGCTGGAGCCATTGACACGAAACAGGGCATCACTTCCATGCAGGTGCAGGTTCAGCTCGGCACTGTCACCGCGCCCGGCCTCACCGGTGTGTATCATTACGACAATTTGCCCAATCGCCGTCCGATTCCAAATACCAATCCGCGACAGTTCCAG
>JAGWKM010000001.1 GCA_028865305.1 Patescibacteria group bacterium
ATGTTTGCCGCCAAACATCCATATTTCTTCAGGCTATTACGAATTATATTGTTTGCCGCCAAACATCATTTTTTTGCAATTTCAAGTGTTTGCCGCCAAACATCTCCTTTCTTATATTTATATGTTTGCCGCCAAACATCCATATTTCTTCAGGCTATTACGAATTATATTGTTTGCCGCCAAACATCCGTTTATTTTTTTCTTAAATATATTGTTTGCCGCCAAACATCGTCCTTAATTATTAATATGAAATTCTAAACAAATCGATGAATTCTAATTTAGAGGTTGGTAATATCGGTGAAGATTTGGCTTGTAAATATCTGATTAGCCATAAGTTTAAAATTCTTTTTAGAAATTTTAAGGAGAAATTTGATGAAATTGATATAATTTCTAAATCTTCTGATAGAACACTTGTTTTCGTTGAGGTAAAAACTCTGCGTGGATTTCAAGATGGTTCTCTTGGTCTTATTCCTGAAGACCAATTAACTTTTCAAAAATTTCATAAAATCAGTCGTGCTTGCGCATTGTTTGCCGCCAAACATTCTAATTTGATAAATCCGAAAAAAGGCTGGCGCATAGACCTCATAGCAATCAATCTAGGGGAAGATAGAACCAATTTTCAAATCAGACATTATGAGAATGTTTTGTAATATTATTCATATTCTTGGTATATTTGACAAAATAACTATATTATGCTAATGTAAGATCAATGTCAGAATCAACTTCAAAACCATGGAAGATCGTACTTCTCCCGCGCCTGCAAATGGATGCTATTGTTTCCTGTTTTTTTCTGAAATACTTCGGGGTTGAAAAATTTCCCGGCATTGAATATGCCGAATATCTTTTTTGGAATAGTATTCCGGAAGGGAAAGATGCGGAAGTTCTTGAGGAAGAGGGTTATATTCTTATCGATCTCGGCGGTGGCAGGTTCGATCATCATGGTTCCATTGGCAGTGCCAATGAGAAATGCGTCTCAGAATTGGTTGCCGAATATCTTGGAATTGAAAACGATAAGGCACTAAAAAAAATACTCGCCTTTATTCGTCGCGATGATTTGACGGGGAGGGGAATTATCTCGGAAGATCCGCTTGATCGCGCATTCGGATTGCCTGGTTTAGTTACTAGCTTGAGCCGGATGCTTCCCGATGATCAAGAAGCTGTGCTTCGTATGGTCATGCCCTTTTTTCTCGCCCATTACTACGAACAGAAGAAACGTACAGAGGATTTTCCCGAAGAGTACGAAACGAAATTGAAGAACGGGCAAGCGCGTCGCTCAAGGATCCCTTCAATGCGCGGTCCGATCAATTTGGTCGTAATCGAAACGGATGAAATTGGAATGGCGGGTTTTCTTCGCAATTATCCCAAGATCAATGCGCACATTGTAATTCAAAAAGCTATTTCCGGGCACGTTAATATTATCACCCGTCGCGGCAATGATATTGATTTGTCGGAAATTGCAAGACTCTTAAGAAAGGCCGAGCTCCGTACTAAAGACAATCCTCCATTTATTACTGAAGCTGATTTGTCGAAACCGGGCAAAATTCCTGGAGTTGAAGAATGGTTCTTTGACAACAAAGCCATTACGCTTCAAAATGGCGGTGTCCGACCGCAAGGAGTTCCGGCAACAAGTCTCTCTCTCGATGAAATCGAAAAAATTGTGAAGGAGGCAGTTCTGATCAAGCTGTAACGCCCATCGATACGAAACGTCGCGTCATTTCGCATTGATAGGCGTGGCAGGTTGGCTGTCACCAGTTCTTTCCGGAAGGAAAGAGAGCCGCAACTTAACAGAGCCGTACTTTCGCGGAAGCGAGAGAACTTCAAATAAGGAGAGAAGATGTCCGCACCGACGTTGAAGCCTGTAAAGGCCGTGGTTTTGCCAAATCATCCTACGATCGACAAGCTGATTGCGCTCTGGCGCGTCAAGCACGATCTACAGAAGAATTACCGTTTCCGCCTCGCTTTTTGCGATGTGAATGTCCCTACCCCGGAGCACTACCGGCAATGGAACGCACTCTGCAGTCCGGGCGTGGACGGACCCTATCTCCTTGATGTGGGAGAGAAGAAGTATCACATCACCGCTGGATCTGCTTCGGCAGTCGAGAAGATGGCCTCGCCGACCCAGCAGGCGCGTACCTGGAATATGCTGGCCGAGTTGGCCAGCAAGAACAACCAGAACGCGTTTCTGAAAAGCCTCCCGAATTCTATCGTGAAGGTGTTGCGTGAACTCTACGAAGTGGCATCTTCGCAGGAGGTGGTGATAGATCACGCTATGGAGGTGATAGATGGATTCTTCCTTCGGCGGAACGGCCGAAACTGGGAGGATCTGTTCATCAATCCGGAGTTCGAGGAAATCCGCAAACTGTGGGAAGGTTTCAATATCGACGAATGCGAGGTGAAACCATTCACATTGCAGTTGTACTTTCGCCAGCTTTTCTTGGCTGGTAGAAGCCCGAACGAAATCAGCGAAAAAATCGGATGGTGGCTCCGGAAGCGGGATCAGGTCAGGGCTGCACGCGTTAAGGCCGAAAAGAAGGCGTATAAGACGACACTCTTCTCGGTAGACAATAGGCCCTGCATTCTCGCAGAAGTCAAAGATGTGTTCGAGGGCCAGGCTGCCTTCAGGCGTTTTGTCGGTTCCGGTAAATTTGCCATCGGAATCGTTCGGAACACTCGATTGGGGCATGTTACAATCCAGGCTTCGGCACGGCATTACTACGGTGTTAACTTCGACGCCTTGGCTAATGCGCTTGCCGTTTTGGAACCCGGGCTCTGGTATTACGAGACCCGGTTCGCGTCTGGGCCGATCCTGATGAACGGATCTCCGCAGTATACCGGCGTCCGGCGTACATCACTTTCCGACGATATGCTCATTTATCAAATATCCCATCTCGTTGATTTTTCCAAGTAGTTCCTTGCCTTTAGCGGCTTTCGCCCGGGTTTCGCCCCGGGCTTCTTTTTATCGTCTTCTAGCCAATAGCTTGGAATCGCTTTGAAACAATTTGTATCGGCGTCCGCAAAGCAATGCCCAGGTGAAGCCGTTCGTGATTGTAGTATCGCAGATATTTCCGGAGGGCGCAATTGATCTTCCGGACATCGGCGGGCATGGCATCAACGCACTCTTCTTGAAGCGTGCGGTTGAACCGTTCGATGTGTGCGTTGTCGTTGGGTTTCCCGATCAGTGTATAGCGGTGCTTCTTTCGTACCTGGGCCACGAACCATCGCCCGAACTCCGGACCATGGTCCGATTGAAGCATGACGAAATGGAATGGCGCGTTGCGCTGCGCTTCCGCAATGAACCGCAGCGTCGTCCTGCCGTTCATCCGGGCATATGCCCTAGCGTATGCCCATCGCGAGCAGACATCGAGGAGCACGAAAATGTACAGCCTCTTTTTATCATCGATCATCCGGTGGATGGTATCAATTTGCACGAGATCGCCTGGTTTTTCAACGATTGGCCGCGGTACCGGCGGATGATACCGCTTCCACGGGCTGCGCTTTTTCATGAGCCCCGCCCGGTCGATCGTGCGGCGCACCGAGTTCAACGAGACCGTGATCTCTTGGTTCGCCAGCTCTTGATACACGACTTCGCTCGTGCGTTTCGTCCGTTCCCGGATCGCAATGATCTTCTCAATGATGCCCCGCTGCAATTGTTTCGGATGATGGTGCGGGCGGGAGGATCGGGTCGGGATGCGCCACCAACCGCCCGTTGGGTCCTTGGCACACCATTTCACGATGGCGCTCTGGGTGAAGCCGAAGTGGCGCGCGACCTTTCTAGTGCTCCATCCCCGATACTTCACGAGCCGTACCGCCTCCATGCGGATCTTCGGCATCTGAGGGTTATTGGTGTACCTGGCTTGGATTGTCCCTTTTTCGGGAGGTGATTCCAAGCTATTGGGATATTACGTTTTATTTGACATTTAGAAATTCGGTGTTATTCTTTTGCTAGTCCGAATTCACGGTCTTCGTGAATCGAAATAATAAAAAAGGAGACGTTATGTCCGCGATTACAAAGGATAACACTGATTTTGGGGAGAAGCTTTTTACGGCTACGGGCAATCTCGCAGTAATGTCGCGGCGGGAGGATGTCATCACAGAAGAATCTCAGGAGGTTCTGCCGGATATCAGCGCCCTTCCATCTGCAAATCCGGAAATCCTGCGCAATGCCAAGAGCGAAGCCGAACGCAAGAAACAATGGGCTCATGCGGCCGGTGCTCGACTCCTTGAGCTCGAGCAGGAATTCAATGCTCTGCAAAAGGCATCGGAGAACGACCCTGATATCGCCGATCTTGCGCCGGCCTTCAAACAGCGATTCGAGGAGCTGGAGAAGGCTATTGCTACGATCGGTTCAGTCGGGGAAGAGCTGCGGAAACACGTTCAATTTGCAAAACTTATCGAAGAAATCCGTCGGTGTCCCAACACCCTCGCCGCACTCACCGAAGTTTTCGGCCGGGCTTTGGAAACGGGATGGTTGTATTTAGCAACAGAAAAAGAAATCGATGCTTCCCGCGCCGAGGGTAGGTGGCCGGGCGGGACGTTTGTTTTTCAGGGCAAGGTTTACTTTCGGGCGGTGCGCCCTGGCAAACCAATGATCTACCCTGCGCGCACGAGATTCGAAAAAGAAATGCGCCAACTGCAAAGCAGAGTCATTGCTTCTGCCTGGAAACAGAGGATAGCTTCCATGCGGGAGCAGGCTACTTGCGAGTGTTCCGATCTGATGAGGGGCAAGAAGGGGAAGTATTATTTCGTCGGCCCAAATCCGGATGATCACGTGCTCCTGGAGATCAGTGAGGAAAGCGACAATTATCACCGGTTCGTTCGGGTGGTCGGTGTCGTTGACGCCCTTGGTTCGTTCGCCTGGATGAAAGCCGGTGGTTTGCGACAGTCCATTCCGCTTTCCTGGATTCAAAACGGAAAGATTATTTCGGAGCGGCGCTTGGAAGAACGGGATTTTGCCAGAGCGTTGAGCCTGGTTCGTAAGATCCGTGATTTCGCGAAACTCCGGTAGAAAGGTGAGCTGGTATGCCCGATACTGACCAAATTCAACCGAGGCTGAAGGTAGTCGCCCAAATAGATTATGAGAACATCGTGCGGGATGCCTTGGTCCAGGGGTGCTTGGTTGATTTCGAAAAACTGGCACAGCTTTGCCGAGAGTTCGGCGATCTCCTGACCGCCTATCTCTACGTCCCCAAACATAATTCATATGACTCCTGGCTTGATAATGCCCATCAGCAGGGGTTCATCACGGTGGCAGTTCCTCTGCCCGCTAACCCGGCACGCCCGAAACAACATGAGAACGCTGATTCTATCATGATCAGTCATGGCCGCAACCTGGTCGAGCAGGGATTGGATGTTCTAGTTATTGTGACGCATGATGCTGATTTCCTCGACCTCGCGAACTTCGCAAGGAATCATGGAAAGCAGGTGGTGCTGGTGGCGGGAGATAAGGTCTCTCGAGTACTGGTTCGCGCGGTTGACACAATCCTCTCGCTACCCACCAAATCTCCTTAGCAGGTTCTTTGTCTTGCCCCGAATCCTTTCGGGGCCTTTTTTGTTCTCGGCTCATGACACTTTCATGAGTGCCGGTCGTATAATTGGAGTATCGAGTTGCTTTATACTTTATACTTTATACCTTATACTTTTAATCAATGTCCAACTTTACTAAGAATATCGTCTGGGCGGTGGTGACCTTGATCGTCATCTCGCTTCTGTTTTCCTTATTTGTCGGTACAGGCAAGCAACCCGAAAACTTGAGCTTGAGCCAGTTGGCGACGGATATCAACGCGGGCCAGGTTTCTAAGATCGTGGTAAACGGAAATGATCTCGCAATAACTTTGAAGGATGGCACGAACGCGGTTTCGCAAAAGGAAGCGGAGTCGGGACTTACGGATTCATTGAAAAATTTTGGCGTAGATCCGACGCAGCTGCAGAACGTTAACGTGGAAATCCAGAGCCAGTCGGGGTGGCAGTTTTGGGCTGATCTCTTGGCGCCGTCGATTTTGACGTTGCTCATCTTCGGCCTTTTCCTTTGGTATATGTTCCGCCAGGCGCGCACAGGCGTGAATCAAGCATTCAGTTTCGGCCGTTCGAATCTGCGGTTATCGACTTTCAAGGATAAGGTCATGTTTAAAGATGTCGCTGGGCTGCGGGAAGCAAAGGAAGAGCTGATTGAGGTCGTTGATTTTCTTAAAAATCCGAAGAAATTTTTGGATCTCGGCGCCCGGATTCCGCGAGGCATTTTGTTAATGGGGCCGCCAGGGACCGGTAAAACCCTGGTTGCGCGGGCGATTGCGGGCGAGAGCAATGTGCCGTTCTTCTATATTTCCGCTTCGGAATTCGTTGAAATGTTTGTCGGTGTTGGCGCGAGCCGGACGCGCGACGCTTTTATGACGGCGAAACGCGCGGCTCCTTCTATATTATTCGTTGATGAAATTGATGCGGTCGGACGCCAGCGCGGCGCGGGTCTCGGCGGCGGCAATGATGAACGGGAGCAGACCTTGAATCAGATTTTGGTGGAAATGGATGGTTTTGACCGTGATACGCGCGTCATCGTCCTTGCGGCCACGAACCGGCCGGACATTTTGGATCCCGCCTTGATGCGCCCGGGCCGTTTCGACCGGCGCGTGGTGCTTGATTTGCCCGATTTGAGCGACCGGGAGGCAATATTGAAGATTCATGCCCAGGGGAAAATTTTAGACAAGAATATCGATTTGCATCGGGTGGCAATGCGTACGCCGGGTTTTTCGGGCGCCGATTTGGCAAATCTCATGAATGAGGCGGCGCTTATTACCGCACGGCGGGATAAATCGAGTATTGGCCAAGCAGAACTCTTTGAGGCCGCGGAGAAGGTTATTCTGGGCCCGGAACGCAAGAGCCGCGTCATTTCCCAAAAGGAAAAGGAGATTACGGCTTATCATGAGGGCGGGCATGCGCTTGTTGCGGCGTCAGTGAAGGATGCGGACCAGGTTCATAAGGTTTCTATCATAAGCCGCGGGTTTGTCGGCGGATATACTATGAAACTGCCAGCCGAGGATCAGCACCTAAAGACTAAGCATCAATTTTTGGCCGATTTGGCCATGATGATGGGCGGCTATGCCGCGGAAAAATTGATTTTCGGCGATGTTTCAACCGGTGCTTCCAACGATTTGCGCGAAGCTTCGGAGTTGGCTCGCCGGCTGGTTACGAAATACGGTATGAGCGATTTGGGGCCGGTAACATTCGGCAAAACCGAGGAAATGCTGTTTCTTGGCCGCGAGATTTCAACCGAGAAGAATTATTCAGAGCGGGTTGCTTCGGAAATCGATGATCAGGTGAAAAAATTTGTGGCGCATGCGTATGAGATTGCCGAAAAAATATTGAAAACTCATAAATCTGCGCTCAAAAAAGTGGCGGAAACCCTCATGCAGAAGGAAACATTGGAACAAGAAGAATTCTATGGGCTCTTGAAGCCGTTCAAAATCCGCCCGATTCCGGCATAGGGAGAAGTGGGCGCCTGCTTCTTGGAAGTAGTTTGGTTGGTATATTTTCCGAAGCGGCGCCTGTTTTTATTCTAAATTAAAATTCGACGGTGAATTTTGCTTTTTTGCCTTGTTGGAACGGGTGTTTTATTTCCCTCATTTCGGTTGCCAAATCAGCGGCATCGATGAATTCTTGGGGAGCTCCGCGGCCGCTCAGGATCAGAATCCGATTTTCCGGGAAATCTTTTACTGCTTCCAGAACTTCGGCCGGCCTCAAGAGCCCAAGCGAAACGGCTACATTAATTTCGTCCAGGATTATAAGGTGCCATTTCCCGGAATTTTTTTCTTCAATAAACCCATCCAATGCTTTCCTGGCCGCTTTTTTGTGTTCTTCGAGCGGTATTCGATCGCCCAGAATACCGACAAAACCAAGTCCCATTTTACGGATTTGGAATTTATCACTCGAAATTTGAAATTTGCCCGCCAATTCATCCTCGCCGGAGATCCATGGCCCTTTGATAAATTGGATCATTAAAGCCGTTTTGCCGCGCCCTAAGACCCGGACCATTTGGCCTAGGGAAGCCGTCGTTTTTCCTTTGCCGTTGCCGGTAAAGAGAAGGATCATGAGTGGGCATGCCTGGACTCGAACCAGGAACCGCTAAGGTATAAGCTTAGTGCTCTAACCAATTGAGCTACATGCCCGTGGCTCCCGGGTTCAGCCTGGGATACGGAATTACTGGTTCATCAACTTATCAAATGTATCCATGGAACGGTTAGCTTGCGTGTTGAAATTATTAATGGCATTCACGTCGGTATTTATTTGATTGATAGCCGCCTGAACTTCCGCGTTGTTGTAGAGATGGGTGGTAAAATGTTTTTGGAGAATGTCGAGCAGTTTTCCGAGGTCGCCGCTGTAGTTCACAAGTTGGTTAATGAGCGCAAGGCGGCTTGATATCGATTCGAGTGCAGCTTGCTGCGCGCCAAAGGACGAGATATCGGAAAGTGATTTTGTCATGGCGCCTATTTGGTTTGAAAGGTCTACGGCTTTATTTCGGAGATCTGTGCTTTGTTGGACCATTTGGGTCGTGAGTGCCAGTGCGTCGGTATAATCGCCTTGTTTATCGTATTGGTTCACCTGTGAAAGTTCGGCGGTGGATTGGTTTGATAAATCCACGATTTGCTGGGCTATTTGCGCTCCTTGCTGCCGGGCATCCGTAAAATCTTGCGGAATATCATTCCGGTGCAGCCAAAAGGAAGTAACGCCATAGCCGACAGCTACAATAGCAAGGAAACCTGTGGCAATTCTGATGCGTCGCGACAAAGCCATTGCTTATTTCTAGCAAAACGGAATAAAATAATCAAACTGCAACAGCGGGTATCGTATAACGGCATTACCTCAGCTTTCCAAGCTGATGACACGGGTCCGACTCCCGTTACCCGCTCACCGAAAACAAAAACCTTTGATTGTTTCAGAAGTTTTTGTTTATTTGAACGAATGCGAGCAATGCGCTACCCGTTCAACTCCTCTTTCCTTATTTCTCTTAAGTGCGCCTGTTTTTTGAGCGCCTCGCGTTTGTCTGATTTTTTCTTGCCGCGGCCAAGGCCGAGTTTTATTTTTATGAAATGATTTTTTAGGTGTGCTTCGAGCGGCACGAGCACACTGCCTTTTTCCTGAAGCGCTCCGGTCAGTTCCTTTATTTCATTTTTAGTCAGCAAAAGCCGGCGGGACCGATCTTCTTCATAGTTGCTTGGCGTGTTTTTGGGTTGGTATGGCGGGATGTGCGAGTTTACCAAGAATGCTTCACCCCCGCGGATCAAAATCCGCGCGCCGGCGATCTGAAATTTTCCTTCTTTCACGCTTTTTACTTCGTACCCGTAGAGTTCGATGCCGGCTTCATATGTCTCAATTATCGAATAATCGAATTGCGCGCGCCGGTTTTCGGCGAGGATTTTCGATTCCGTTATTTTTTTCATGCCGTTGCTTTTCCTTCTGACAGGGCAAAGTCATTTGGGAATAGCAGCTGCGTTATTCGCCAGATGCCGTAAACAATGAACGGGGCCGCGAACACGTCGATTGAATAGTGTACGTGCGCGAGCAAAACAACAGCTCCGAAGAATATCGTGAGTCCAATAAATATCCGTCTCCATGCTTTATTATTCCAGAAAATGAGGGCCGTAAGAAACGGGAGACTGGTGTGGCCAGAGAAGAAAAAGTTGCCCTGGAATGTAAGCAGGTGGTACAAGCTCCAGCCGGGGTTTTCGGGACCCGGATTTAAACTCGTGGGATAAAGTCCGATGTGGGTCAAACTTGTAAAAAACGCCCGAATAATTATGAAGAGTGCGGCGGCTTTGATGCCAAAAAGTAGGTGGTTTGGATATAAAATCAAAAGGAGCCAGAAAAGCACCCAAATCAATATGCCTCCCGAAACCACCAAAAAATCAAGATTAACGACTGGCAGATGGTCTAAAAAGAGATCTCCGGCGGGTGCTGCTCCTGCTGATTGGACGGAAGAATAATGGCCAACGTTTATTTGGATAAAAAGCGCTAGGACGATCAGAAAAATTCCCATGTAAAGCGATTGTTTTCTCGCTTGAGTCCAAAATCCGGCCTGGCCGCTTTTGAAAATATTCATAAAAAGAATTATAGCAAGAATTTCCGTTTTTTGCCGTCATCTTCGCGGGATAGGATCTGTGCCTCCAAAAATTAAAATTTGCATTAGCTTTTAATAATTTTTTAATCCTTCAAAATTTGCGCCCCCGGTCATATTTTATCGGATCGAGTTAAATTTTATTTAACAAAGTTCTAAACAAATTATGAACGAAGAATTAAATAAAGATTAATCATTTCAGCCAGCCGAGATTTTTCATTTTCCGATAAATCCCGGCGTAACCGGCAAGGGTGCCCATAAAATGCTGCGGAATTTTATAGAAACGGGTTCGGGGCGGTTCGGGGCGGTCGGGGTGAAGGATTTCATGCGCTCCGCCGGCTGTTTTGAATATTTTTGATATTTGAATGATATCGGCGATTGCTTCCGTTTTATATTTTTCACGAACGGCATCGTTTGGGTGTTCTTGTGCTATTTTTATTTTGACGTAGATGTTTTGCAGAGTGACCCAGGGCCAAATGTAGTGGTTGTGGTATTCACCTTGCGGGAAGAGGAAGCGATGAGACCAGTAGATTTGTTTTCGATGGTATGGTGGGTCGAAATTTGCATAGCCTGTTGGCCGTAAAACACGCCTGGCGAGCGTTTCCTCGACTCTAGCGGCCTCTTTGGCGTCCAAGAGATAAAGAGCGCCAAAAATGGAAGCGACGGTATCCAATCGGCCATCATGTTCTTCGGCTTTGAAATATCCTTCGGGTGCGTAGAGCTTTTTCAGGATATTGCGGTTAACGGTTTCATATTCTTTTCGGTATTGTTTTGCTTCCTCAATCTGTTTTAATTCCTCGGCAATATCCGCCATACTTCGCAAACATTCCGCCCACCAGATGTTGATGCCGCCCAACTTACCGTGGCGTTTGATGGTGTCCGCCCAATCAGCATTGTTTTTGGTGATGATGGCGAGATCGTCCGCCGGATCGGTTTTGGCGCGGAAAAAGTCGACGGCTTTTTGCAATTGGACAAAGTGTTCCTCCGCGAATTTTTTCCCCTCCGCCGATGATCTGAAAAATTCGCCGACGGCAATCAAAACGACCGGTATGGTGTCCTCTCCGCCGCCGGCATCCTGGCCTTCATAGACCGGCCGTTCGGTCCGGCTTTTAATTTTGTTAACGAGGACGAAAGCGTGTTTTGCAAGGTGTCGGAATCCTGGCACGAGCTTCAGTTTTTGATATTCGCGCTCGACGCGGTATGGCAGCATTCCGTTCGGGCGCTGATAGCGGAATATCAGAGCGAGCGATTGTTCAACCGCCTCAGGCCGGACATGTGCGAAGTAATTCCCGGCGGCATGAGCCAGGTCGCGTGCCCAGATTTGGTCGTAATAATTGCTTTTCGGATGGGCGGTCGGCGTAATGCCGAATCCCGGTTTGTAGTGCAGGGCAAGCCGGCCTTCGATTTCGTCGATTAGTTGAAAAACCAATGTTTGGTCGTCGGGCGAAAGCATAAATGTCGTCACTCCTGCCTCCGAGCCTGCCTACCAGCAGGCAGGCCGGAATCCAGTTTTAGAATATCTAATGTCTAATTAATAATTAATAACGAATGCCCAATGAGAAATGTCCATTGGACATTCTGGCATTAGGCATTCGTTATTAATCAGACATTATTAATTAGAAATTTCTCAAACTCTGGATCCCGGGTCAAGCTTGTCTACCGGCAGGCAGCCCCGGGATGACAGAATTTAAATCACCTCCAATCTCATGGACAGCTTGGCGGCGATTTTTTTATACGCGTAAAACACGGCTATGACCACGACGATGGCAAACAAAATGAAATACTGGCCGTTTTCGAGATAATGCGAGATGGAATCGTACGCGCGGCCGAAGTAATAGCCGAGCGCCATGAAGAGCAGGGTTTTAGGGAGCGCCACGATGAAAGTCATCCAGGTGTAATCGCTGACCGGCATTTTGGCTGCGCCGACCATCATCAGGCCGGGCGCGGGTAAGAGCGGCGAAAGCTTGATTGCGGCGAGCGTTTTCTTCGGATGATTCCTGAGGAGGTGTTCCATTTTTTTCATCCGTTCCCGCGTCAGGCCGATCTTATGGCCGTATTTTTCAACAAAATGCACGCGGCCGAGGTAGCCGATCGCGTAATAGATATAGTCGCCGACGAGGTCGCCGAGCACAGAAAGGATGAAGATGATAAAAATATTAAAATAGCCGAGTGCGGCGGCGAAAGCGGCGGCCGAGGTGATTACCGGGCCTTCGACCACCATGGCGACGAACATCAAAAGATAACCGGCGGATTTGACCCAGGTAAGCGCGCCGTTGAAAGAGGCGAGATCGGCCGGGATGGCGGATTGGACTGCGGCCATACTTTGGGTTGAGGCGTAGTGATAAACATTGAACTGGAGCCCGAAAACGGTTATAAAGCCGACAATAAGCAGAAGAATGATGAATTGCGGGCGAAATGTCATTTTTCATGAGTATAACATGGTAAAATGTAAAAATGCCCGTAATTGATTTCGGCGTGCTCGGCCATTGGGTTATTGGCAACAGTTATACGCTCCTTTTCATCGCCATGCTTATTGAGGGGCCTGTCGTCACGGCGGCCGGTGCTTTCGGTGCGGCCTTGGGCGCATTAAACCTCTGGATTGTTTTCATTCTGTCCATCATTGGCAATCTTCTGCCGGATTTTATGTATTATTTCATCGGTTATTGGGGCCGCGAACAATTTGCCGACAAATACGGCCATTATATCGGTCTCACGAAGGATCGGCTGCAGAAAGCGGAAAAAGCGATTTCAAAGCACTCCGGCAAATCGCTTATCGCGATCAAGATGGTTCCGCTTTTGGCAACGCCGGGCTTGGTTGCTGCCGGGATCACAAAAATGGATTTCCGCAGGTTCACCTGGTGGAGCATCGTGATTACCGTGCCAAGCTCGCTGCTTTATCTCGTGATTGGATATTACTTCGGTGCCGCTTACGATCGTTTGGTGCATTATTTAAATATAGGCGGCTATATTATCGCGGCGGCTATCGGCGTGGTGCTTTTGACGCTGTATTTCCAGAGAAGATTTATGGAGCGTTTTACGAAGGATTTCGAGGAATGATTTATTTGTCATCCCGCACTTGGTGCGGGATCCACGCTTGGAAGCATGGATCCCGGTCCGGCGGCCGGGATGACAGAAAACTCCATGCGCATAGCTTTATTCTCAGATAATTTTTACCCCGAGCTTTCCGGGATTTCCGATTCTCTGATTTCTCTCGCGGAGGAGCTCGCTGCGCGCGGGCATCAGATTCATTTTTATGTGCCGAAATATG
Source organism: Patescibacteria group bacterium (assembly GCA_028865305.1). GTDB lineage: Bacteria > Patescibacteriota > Minisyncoccia > UBA6257 > 2-01-FULL-56-20 > REEB161. The sequence goes on from JAGWKM010000001.1 coordinate 13,371, forward strand.
CACCGGAAGATTACTCCAAGGCGCGCCAGCCCTATCGCGAACTGGATTTGGGCCCAAACGTGGCGTTTACGCGTTTTGCCGGGATTCCCTTTAAGACCGGCACCGGGCAGGCGCACGGCGTAATTCCCGACGGCCTGCGCCATGCCGCCGTCTGTGATTTCAACCCCGACGTGATCCATACGCAAACCTTTTACGGCCTCGGCGTGGAAGCTCTCATCGAAAGCCGCCGGCTTCGCGTGCCGCTTGTCGGGACCAACCATACCGCCGTCCGGGAATTTCTGCGCTATATGCCAGTGAAGAGCGAGTGGACCGACAACTTGGTTTTGAAGTATGTCAATTGGTATTACAGCCAATGTGTTACGGTCACCGCGCCATCGCAGTCGGTGTTCAGGGAAATGAAAGAGAGCGGCTTCAAAAAAGAGGGTATAGCGCTCTCAAATCCAATCGCAACCGAAGTTTTCAAACCGCTGCGGGACAAGGCCGCCTTGCGGAAGAAATGGCGGGTTGGCAATTCGGCGATTATCCATGCTGGCCGTTTGGCGAATGAACGCAGTATCGACGTAATGATCCGGGCGCTGCCGCTGGTGCAAAAAGAAATTCCGGAGGCCGAACTGGTTTTGGCTGGTCGCGGAGCCGATGAGCAGGAATTGCGGGGGCTTGCCGAATCTCTGAAGGTGGGCGGTTCGGTAAAATTCTTGGGATTCATCGACCAGCCGCATTTGGTTGAAGTCATGAATGTCGGAAAGGTTTTTGCAATTACGAGTACGGCGGACACGCAGAGCATGGTCATGATGCAGGCAATGGCTTGCGGCATCCCGATTGTTGGCGTGAACGCCCGGGCATTGCCGGAATACATTAATGCTTCCAATGGTTTTGTAGTCGAGCCGGGGGACGCCGCCGCGCTTGCCCGGAAATTGATCGAGGTCTTGCGAAATCCTGCATTACGGAAAAAATTGGGAGCCGGAGGAAGGAAAATGGCGGTGCAATTTTCCCCGCCGGCAATTGCCGAACGGTGGGAAGAGATCTATAAAGGCGCAATCCGCAAATTCAAAGAGCGATGAAAATGAAGATACCCCGCCCTCACGGACGGGGTATCTTCTCCCTCTTCGCCGCCCCGGAGGGGCGGCGTCCCACCGGCCAAAGCGCCGGCGGGACCAAACTTCATCCGCACCCTTATGGGTGCGGTTTTAAGTTTGGAGAGTGATAAAAAAAACGCCCACGCGGGGCGTCGGAACTCAACCGATCCAGAAATGATTTGCGATTTGCGAGGTAAGGAGCACGCAGCAGATCATGGTTCCCCAGGCGACTGCCCAGAGTCCTGCCGCTTCGCGGATTATCAGCCGGAATCGGCCTTTTTTTCTGCGAAGCCGGACGCTCAATATCGCGATGCCGAAACTGGCAAAGAACGCTTCCCAGTATTGCGACGGGACGCCGAGGAACCAGGCCTGATACATCCAGTGCGGCAAATTTTCCGGACGGAACCGGTGTAATCCCCATGCCGGACTGACCGCATACCAAGCGAGATCTTCGATGACGGCAATCCCGATGAAATACACAAGGGATTCGGCGAACTTCCAAAGCGGAATCGGTTCGCGATCGATGAGTCGGAGGAGGGGAATAAGGATAAATCCCACAAATCCAAACAGCGATAATCCTATGGTGTCGAGTAGGTCGACCGGCCGCCCGAAGTTTGGGAAATAATAAAGGAATTTCACGAAGGGCTTATCGGGATTCGGGCGCCAAACCATGGGGAGATCGGTTACGTATGGCGCCTGGCTTACTGCGGCGAACCAGGATGCGAAAAGGAGCGCGAATAAGAACCAAACTGCGGCTTTCAGTACTGGTTGTATTTTCAATCACCATGCCTCCATCTTTCCGCAAAATAACCTAAATTCGGATTTTAAGTCAAGTCGGGATGCTTTGACGCATATTCTCAAACTGTTAAAAACGTGGTAAAATCAATGCTGATGAAGATCAGCTTTGTTATCCCGGCCCATAACGAAGAAAATTACATCGGTGATTGCTTGGATTCGATTTTGCGGGAAAAAAAGGATGCTCCGTGCGATGTCGAGGTGATCGTGGTGGATAACGCTTCAATCGACAGCACGGCGGCGGTTGTTGAAAAATATGGCTGGGTACGGCTCGTGCGCGAGCCGGAAAAGGGCATTGTGAAGGCCCGCAGGGCCGGGTTTGCGGTTTCGACGGGCGACCTCATTGCGAACGTCGACTCTGATTCACGGCTCACGCCGGGATGGATCAAAACGGTTTGCGATGAATTTTCGAAAGATCCGAAATTGGTTGGACTATCGGGACCATTCAGATATTACGATTTACCTGAGAAGATGGCGCGGTCGATCCGGCGGTTCTATTACATTGCGTTTTGTTTTTACCTCATCAACCGTTTTATCCTGCACATCGGCTCGATGCTGCAGGGCGGCAATTTTGTCGTGCGGCGCGATGCCTTGGAAAAGATCGGCGGCTATGATACGAACGTTGAATTTTACGGCGAGGATACGAATATCGCCCGGCGGCTTTACCGCGTAGGCCGCGTGAAATTCACCTTCAAGCTGCCGATGTATTCCTCCGGCCGCCGTTTGGCGCAGGAAGGCGCATGGACGATGGCCTGGCGCTACGGGATCAATTATTTTTGGATGACGTTTTTCGGCCGGCCGTTCACGAAATCCTCCACTGACATCCGGCTGCAAAACAAAAATAATCCGTATTACGCTCCAACAAACCGCGCAAAAGAACTAGGCATCAAAACTGCGGCAATCATTTTCTTCTTCGCGGTCGTTTGTGCTCTTTGTTATGGAGTGTACGCGCTTGCGCTGGTTTTGATGAGCAAATAACTACTGCAAAAATGGCCAATAAACTAAAAATATTTTTCCTGCTGCTCGGCGACATTATTGTCCTGTATATTTCGCTTTTCGCTACGCTCATCATCCGCTACGGCAACGGTTATTACGAAGAGCTTTTAGACCGGCACCTCCTGCCGTTCACCATCGTCTTTATCCCGTGGATCCTTATCTTTTATATCGCCGGCCTTTATGACCTCCGCCGCCTGCGGAACAATATTGATTTCGTGAAAATGCTCGCGGTCTCGATTTTCGTAAGCGCATTTGTTGCCGTATCGCTTTTCTATCTGATACCGGCGTTCGGCATTGCGCCGAAAACGAACCTTTTCATTTTCTTCGTCGTTTTTGCCGTTCTCGAATTGCTCTGGCGGCGGTTCTTTAACGCAGTCGCTTCGGGTGGCGAAGCGCCTAATCGCGTTTTTCTGGTCGGCAATGGCGCCGCGGCAGAGATCGAGGCGGCCATAAACGCAAACCGGCAGCTTGGCTATTCGATTGAAGTCCGCATGGACGAAGCGGCGGCGCATCGGGATCCGGCTGCGTTTGAGCGGGCCGTTGCCGATGGCGGCGTCAACCTCGTCGTCGTGCCGAACCATCTGAAACGCGACGAGCGGCTGGGGGCTGCGCTTTATAAATTGTTTGGGCGCGGTATTTTGGTGACCGACCTCGCCGGTTTTTATGAGGCCATCATGCGCAAGGTGCCGCTCGTTGACCTGGAGGAGGCCTGGTTTTTGGAAAATATCGAGGCCACGGCGCGGTTTTATGATCCGCTGAAGCGGGCTGCTGAGTTCCTGTTTGCGCTTGTTGTCGGTATCGTGCTGTTGCCTGTCGAACTTCTGATCGCGCTTCTCGTAAAGGTCACTTCACGCGGACCGGTTCTGATCAGGCAGGAACGCGCGGGAAGGCTTGGGAAGGTCTTCAAATTGTACAAATTCCGCAGCATGGTGGCATTATCGCCGAGCGGCATGGCTGAAGTGAACGGCGCCCAATGGGCGGCAAAAGACGACAAACGGGTGACACCGCTCGGCAAATTTTTGCGGGCGAGCCATCTCGATGAGCTGCCGCAATTGATCAATATCATCCGCGGCGATATTTCCTTCGTCGGCCCTCGCCCCGAGCGTCCGGAAATTGTGGCAAAATTAAAGGAGCAGATTCCGTATTACGAAGTGCGCTTGCTGGTTGCGCCGGGCGTCACCGGCTGGGCGCAGATCAACCACCGCGCCGATCTCGGTCTCGACGACGTCCGGGAGAAATTACAATACGATATCTATTATCTGAAGAACCGGTCGGTGTTCCTCGATTGGGCGATCATCTTGCGGACGCTAAAGTCGTTGTTCGTAAACCCGAAGTAAGAGAGGAGAAAGGATAAGGAAGAAGGAAGAAAGAATGTTTCCCTACTCCTTATACCCTTTTCATTATTCAATGAAAATAATTCTAACGGGCGGAGCGGGCTTCATCGCATCACATGTAGCCGATGCCTACATCAAAGCCGGCCATACGGTAGTCATTGTCGATAACCTCTCCTCTGGTTCGCGAAGAAATTTGAATGCGAAGGCCAGGTTTTATAAAGCGGATATTCGTAATTTGCCGGCGCTCCTGCGGATTTTCAAAAAAGAAAAACCGGACGCGGTAAACCATCATGCGGCATTCATCAGCGTGACGGATTCGGTGAAAAAGCCGGCGGAAACGTTCAATATCAACGCAACGGGAACGCTGAATGTGCTTTTGGCGATGATTGAAGCGCAGCGCCGTCCATCCGCCGGCCGTCGGGCGTTATTGCGATCCAAATTTATCTTTTCCTCCACCGGTGGCGCAATTTACGGCGATCCCAAGAAATTGCCGGCGACCGAAGCCACGCCAGCCAGCCCGCTTTCGCCTTACGCGCTCACTAAATTGGTTGATGAAGAATTGGTCAAATATTTTTGTCCGGTGAATGGCATAAGTTATACCATTCTCCGCTATGCGAACGTTTTCGGCCCGCGGCAAAAAGCGCAGGCGGGCGCGGGTATTTTCCCGATCTTCATGGGCGAAATGCGGCGGGACAGGGCGCCGTATATTTTCGGCAACGGCGGCAAGACCCGTGACTATGTCTATGTAGGCGACGTCGCGCGGGCCAACGTGCTTGCACTCGCCCGCGGGGACAACCAAATCATTAACATCGCAACCAACCATCAAGTTTCCGACCGGGCCGTGTTCGACGCTCTCGCAAATGCATTGCAGTTCAATCAAAACCCTATTTTCAGGCCGAAACGGAAGGGCGAGGTGGAACATATGGCCATGAGTTACGCGAAAGCGGAAAAGATGCTCAAATGGAAACCAATGGTATCATTCGAAAATGGCGTCCAAAAAACCGTCCATGCTCCAGAAAATAAAAAACTTCCTCTTTAGGAATACCACCGCAAAGCAAACTGTTGCCAAGAATACCGTTTGGCTCGCCATATCGAATTTCGGCGGGAAGTTGATTAAGGCTATAGTCATCATTTATGCCGCCCGCATCCTCGGAACGGCGGATTACGGCGTTTTTTCTTATGCACTGACACTTGCCGGTTTCTTCACATTATTCATCGATCCGGGCTTAAATGGCATCGTGTTGCGCGATGCTTCTCAGGGAGAACAGGAAAGCAAGTTTCGCATACTTTCCACCACCTTTTACATTAAACTGGTTCTTGTCACCGCCGGTATCTTCACCGTGCTTTTTATTGCCCCTTATTTTAGCGTCCTGCCGGGCGCAAAGGCATTGCTGCCGGTGGTCGCCTTCATCCTCTTTTTCGACAATCTCCGTGAATTTCTGTTCTCATTTGTCCGAACGATGGAAAAAATGGAATGGGAAGCTGGAGTTTTTCTCCTATTAAACGTCGCCATAGTAATTTTTGGTTTCATCGCTTTGAGATTTTCCCCGACGTCGCTTGCGCTCGGTTGGGCTTATGCCGCCGGCACGGCTATTGGTTTGATAGGGGTTCTTTTCCTGCTCCGGCGCTACCTGAAGCCGATGATTTCCCACTTTTCTTCGCGCCTTGTTCCTAAAATATTCCAAGCCGCCTGGCCGTTTGCCGTTACCGGTGCACTGGGAATATTACTCACAAATACCGATATCCTAATCATCAGTTGGATGCGCACAGCTTCGGATGTCGGCGTCTATTCAGCTGCCATCCGCATTATTCAAACCCTTTATCTCATCCCGGTGATTATTCAGTTCTCCACGCTACCATTATTCGCCCGGCTTGCTAACAAAGATAATCCGCGATTTCGGGCAGCGCTTGAACGAATCGTGGGTACTATTTTCCTTATTTCAGTCCCGCTTGCAATCGGCAGTGCCGTCCTCGGAACCCAGATTATGAGCTTCGTTTTCGGTTCTGCTTATGCCGGTGGCGGACTGGCCTTCAAGATCCTCATGGCTACCATGCTGGTTGATTTTCCCGCAGCAGTGATCAGTAATGCCATCTTTGCCTATAACCACCAAAAAAGCCTCATCGTAACATCCGCCATCGGCAGTATTTCCAATGTGGTTTTTGATATCATATTGATCCCGTTCTTTGGAATTGCGGGATCCGCGGTCGCAACCTTGCTTGCGCAGGCTGCCAGCAACTGGTACCTGTGGCACATGATGAAAAAAATCAATTATTTCGAAATAATCCCTCGCCTTTTGAAGGTTGTGTCGGCTGGAATCCTGATGGGAATTGGAGCATTCCTGCTTTCAGAAATCAGTATCCCTGTTCTCTTAAATATCGCTCTTTGCGCCCTGTTCTATTTCGGCTTACTTTATGTAATTCGCGAGCCATTGCTGCTTGAGGCCAAACAAATCATATCGCCACCAGTTTCCGCAGCTACACCTCTCTGATCGCCTTTTCCCATCGTTCAAAGGTGCCACAGTCGAATACCTTGCCTCGTTCATCCACAAAGCCAGCAAGCTTTTGCGATTTGGCAAGTGCGGGAAACAGATCGGTTTCAAACATGAGAGATACTTTACCAGTCGGAAAATTCACGGCCATGGCCTCAAAAACCGTAGGGGAAAGCGCATACAAACCTGCGGACATCAGGTTGGACGGCGGTAAAAGCTGCTTTTCTAAAAATTCAACTATCCGTCCTTCCTTGACCACTACGAAACCACAATCCTTGCGTTCGTTTTCGACCACAAGTGAAACAGTCGCCGGTACGTTGGCGGTTTGATGAAACAGGACCATCTTCCGGAGGTCGATGGTTTTTATCTCATCGCCATTGCTCACGAAAAAATCCTGATCTCCGGCCCAGCCGCGCAACCGATGGAAGATGAACCCGAATGTACCCATCGGCTCCGGTTCTTCGAAAAATTGGATGCCCATGCCTAATCGGGTGAATTCAGAGCCCCACTCCCGCGCCCATCGTTCGTAATCCGGCTTATCCTCAGGACGGATGATGACTACCACATCGGTTGCGCCGGCGCAGGCGAATAGATTTAAATTATAATTAATAAGCGGCTGTTTCCGGATGGGAATCAGCGGCTTCGGTATCTCGAGGGTTACTGGGTGTAAGCGGGAACCTTTGCCCCCGGCGAGGATAATCGCCTTCGTGATGGTTGGCATGTCCCCAAACATACACCAAGAAATCAGATCCTGTCGATATTGACAGGGTTCGGAAAAAATTTTGGCTTATTTCCCAAACGCGCTTCGTTTTGCTCTTGAAAGTGTTTCATAAAACATCCGGCGGATGCCAAGCGGCAACCAACTGTAGCAATATTGCGCAAAATTGACGGCGAATGCTTTCGTAAAATGGGGATATTCGCGGCGATGCGCCGAGATAAGGCGGAGTATTTCTTTTGACTGCGAACGTTTGAACACAAATGTCTTGCTTTGGTCATTCATGAGGTATCGGACGAAGTAATCCTGGAAATTATAAAAGCCGCCGCGCGTTCCCAGGCGCAGCCAAAGGTCCCAGTCCTCCGCATTTTTGAAATCGCCGTAGCCGCCGGCTTCGAGCGCCTGGTTCCGCCGGAACATGACGGTCGAATGGGTGAACGGGTTCGAGATGAGCGCCACATTGCGGATCGCGCGGTCGGTTTCCGGTTTCGAATAGCGGAATTTTTCTTTGTCATTTTCGTCGATTACGATTGTGCCGCCGCCCGCGATCATTATTTCGGGATGCGAGTCCAGGAAGGACGCCTGTTTTTCCAGTTTGCGGTCGTCGCACCAATAATCGTCATCATCCAGGCGCGCAATATATTCGCCGCGAGCCAATGCCAGCCCTTCGTTCAGCGTCCGTGAAATATCGGGATAGTAATTTTTTTCATGGTGAACCGGGCGGATGCGCGGATCTTGTTCCGCCAGTTTGTCCAGGAAGTTTCTGGTGTTATCGCTCGAAGCGTCATTGATAGCGATCAGTTCCCAATTTCGGAACGACTGCGCCAAAATGCTTTTCACAGCACGGTCCAAAAGGCCTGCCCGATTATAGGTTGGTAGAAGGATGGATATTTTGGGACTCTCCATATTTTTATTCTAACCGATTTTGCTTTCGTAGGTACTCTTCGACCTCCTTCCATTTTTCCATGGTATCTATTCCTTTTGAGTAATCGTCGCATAAATAGCCGTAACAAGATTCCCCGGCTGCAATAAGGGCGGGCAGCAACTCCGTTCCGACCTGGGAAGGCGCATCGGAAGGAATATACGATAGAACTTTCTTTTTAAAAATGAACGACCCGCGTTGCCGATAGGCGCCGGGGTGATTTTGCCCCGAATGCTTGCCGTAAATTTTGAGGAAACGCATTTCCTGATCGGTTTCGACCGTATCGGAATCGGTGTGGGTTCCCGGGTTGCCGATCCGTTCCATGGCCGCGGCATCCGGCTTGGATCGCCAGTATGCTTCCATTTTTGCATAATCTATCAAGCTGAACGTATCGCCATAAATATAGAAAAAATCGCCATCCAGTTGCTTTTCGAATGGTTTTATGCAGCCGGCAGTTCCGAGCGGCGCTTCTTCGACGTGGTAATTTATTTTCACTCCGAATCCTGAGCCATTTTTGAAGTAGTTCCTGATGACGTTTGGGAGATATTGCAGTGCAAAAAAGAATTCCGTCACGCCGGCTTTTCTAAATTGATCAATGTGCCACTGGAGCAATGGTTTGCCGAGAATCGGAATCATCGGTTTTGGAATGGTGTCGGTGATCGGCCGCAATCGTGTTCCGAATCCTCCTGCGGATATGACTGCCTGCTTAATCATGGCGATGGTGTGATGATTTTCACCGCCGCTTTTAAATCTGCCGCCTCAAAATCCGGATGGGTTTCGGCAAAGAACCCATCGTCGTCGTTATCGCCGCCGGTCGCAAGCAGGATAGTTTTCATGCCGGCGCGCTTGCCCGTTTCAATGTCCCTTAAACGATCTCCGACAAACCAACTTTCCGGAACGCTGATGGGGAAATCGGTTTTAGCGTCCCGTACCATTTTGATGCCGGGTTTGCGGCACTCGCACTGGCCGGATGGGCGAAATTGGTGGGGGCATACGTAAATACCGTCGAGATGCGCCCCGTTCGCCGCCAGTTGTTTCCGCAGGGCATCATGTATTTCCTCAAGATTTGAGGGCGTTAACATTTTCTTTTCGATCATCGGTTGGTTGGTTGCAATAAAAACCAAAAATCCACGGTGGTTCAAATCAGCTATCGCCTCCGCGGCGTGCGGCAAAAGTTCGACCTGGCGAGGATCAACCAGATTTTCGACGTAGCGTATAACGGTTCCATCGCGGTCAAGGAAAACCGCCGGCCTCAGCCCTTCTATTTGACGCTTTCCCATTTTCCTTTTTGCGCCGCAAATTCCGGGTGTGAAACGATGCAATGCCAGACGACTGCCTGGAATGCTTCCGTGTGCGGCGTCACCGTTTCCGGATCGAGCGGCGGCACGACGACGCATGCATCCGCAACTGATTTCGTATAACCTCCGTCCCGGCCGACGACGCCGACAATTTTCGCGCCCACGTTTTTCGCAAGTTTCAGCGACTCGATAATATTTACGCTGATATTTTTTTCAAGATTGCCTCCGCCGACCGAAAAAATCATTACGGCATCTTTCGCATTCATGCGGCTTACCTTTAGCCAATTCGCGAATGCCGTGTTCCAGCCGTCATCGTTTGTCCGGGCCGTAAGTTCGGAAACGTTATCGGTCGGAGCGTAGGTTTCAATGTCTGCGAGTTTCCGAAAGTCGTTTACGGCATGTCCGGCGTGTCCTGCTCCGCCACCGACACCAAGAATGAAAAGCCGGCCGCTGTTTTTGCGGACTTCGGCAAGGATCTTGATAATGTCAGCAATGGCATCCTGGTCGATTTTTCCGGCGATTTCCGATACTTCGGCGAAATATTTCTTTATATAATCCTGGTACATGCCTTTATTAAACTCTAATTTCAGGAAAATAAAAAGCGGGCCGGTTGAAGCCGAACCCGCGAACGTTACAGGCGGTATCCCGCCGCCCTGCTGTCCTTATAAAACATCCCGACGGTTTCAAGCGAATATTCCGCCAGGTCCCTGCCGACGAGGGACATCTTTTTAAGAATGTCCGGCGTGGCGGTAATGATGTGGCAGCCGATTGCATCAGCTTGGAAAATGTTCAAGAGTTCCCGCGGGCTTGCCCAGATCAATTCGACCTGGGGCTGGTCAATGAGCATCTGCAAAACGCTTCGCATGATCGGCAGCGGATCAACGCCGGTATCCGCAATCCGTCCGGCGAAAATGCTGATGTTCGCAGGAGCCCCTTCGATAAGCGCAGAGATTATGGACGAAGCCTGCATTACGGTGAGGATCGCGGTGACATTCACCTTTACCCCGTCTTTCGACAACCTCTTTACCAGGGCACACATGGAATCGCCGCGCGTGTTCGTGACTGGAATTTTCACGTAAACATTCGGCCCCCATGAGTGGATCAGGCGCGCTTGGCGCTCCATTTCCCGCGGCTCATCCGCAAAAACCTCGAATGAAATCGGCCGGTCGGGGATGGCCTCCAGGATGTCGCGCGCGAAAGACTCATAATCGGTTATTTTCGCCTTGCGCATCAAGGTCGGGTTCGTCGTGAACCCTTTGATGAATGGGTTCGCGTAAAGCTCGAGCATGTTGCCTTTTTCGGCTCCGTCGGCGTAAATTTTTACCCGCAGATTCAGGGCTTCCATCGGTTTCCCTCCCTCAAAAGAACCATGCCTAATGTAATCCCTTTTATATTTCCGGTCAATATTTTATTTTAACCTCGCGCATTTTCCGTGAGGAATCGTAAATTGCTTCTACGATCTGATTTGCGCGCAGACCATCCAGCGCGTTGCCATCGATCGGTTTCTTTTTGGCGATCGCTTCAATGAAATTTTTCCATTCATTAACCCAGCTGTTGTCTTTTTTGCCGAAATTAAAGTTTTGCAAGTCAGAAAGCCCAACCACGGGCGCTTTAATGCCGTAGGTGAGCATTTGGTCTCCGTACCGTCCGCCCCGGCCCTCTATCCGCAAGAATCCCTTATCGCCAAAAACCTCAAAGGAAAATATATTTTCCCATTGCGTAGTACTTACATGAAACGAACACGTTGTTTGGTGGTTGGATATAATGGCAAAGGCATTGTCGTCCAATTTTCTTTTGTTGTGCCAATATTTGACTTGGGTTTTCCCGTAGGCGCGATCGAATTCGCCGCCGAATAGCCGGGCGAGGTCGACGACATGCACTCCTTGATCCAAGAGTTCTCCGCCGCCGGAAATCTTTTTGTCCAAACGCCATTCTTTGTCCATTCCTTTGCGTCCTCCGTGGCCGTAGCGGGCGCGAATAAAAAGAGGATTGCCGATGCCGCCGTCCGCGAAAATCTTGCGAGCTTTGATGACATGGTCCAAAAACCGGTGGTTAAATCCGACTTTTATCATTTTTTTCGCCCGTTGTGCGGCCTTCAGCATCTTCTTTGATTCTTTCGAGTCAATACCGAACGGTTTTTCGCAAAGCACATGCTTTCCGGCTTTGACTGCAGCAAGGACGATGGGGTATATGAATGCGTTGGTTACGGCGACAATGACCGCATCAATATCCTTTGACCGGATGATTTCCTTCCATTCTGCCGTTGCTTCGGCGCTATATTTTTCGGCCAAAACGACGGCTTTCTTCAGGTCGGAATCCGCTATCATCGCTATAGTTCCTAACTTTGTTTCAGCGATGGCTTCTGCCCGTTTTCCTCCAATCAGTCCGGCGCCAATGATGCCGATGTTTACATTTTTCTTCATGGTATTCTCCTTAGGGTGAATTTTTCCGAAGCCATTATCTTTTTAATATCCCGCTTTTTCCATTTTTGCCAACCATCCCACGGTGCGCTGATCAGTTTTCCGGTAAGTCCGTGCGAGTCGCTTGAAGCAAGAAATACTGCGAGTGTTGCGGCAAGATTGGGGGACGCGCCTCCATCCCTGCTTCTTTTTCGGGCGGCTTCTATTTCTTTGCTGCCGGCAAGTTTTCCAGCTTTTAAAACTTCGGCAAGCATTCCGGTATTCACGGCGCCCGGCGCAATGGCGTTTACGCGGATGCGGTACGGCTTCAATTCATCCGCGAGTATTTCCGTGAAACGGACCACTCCGGTCTTCGCCGCGGCATAAGCGGAAAAATTCGGCCGAGGACTGGTAGCGCCGCCTCCGGAAAAATTGATGACAGATCCCGATTTCTGTTTTTTAAAAAATGAAATCGCTGCTTTGCACGCATAAACAGTGCCGAGCAAATTCACCTCGATATTTTTTCTCCAAAGATTGATGTCATTCGATTCAAAAGGGCCGATTGGCTGCTGGATACCGGCACAGTTTACGAGAATGTCCAACCGATGAAATTTTTTTACGGCGTTTCCTATCGCGCGCCGGACAGCCGCATAATTCGCTATATCCGCGGAGATGGCGATGGGCTTTTTTCCGGTCACTTGTTCTACGAATTGCACAGCACTGCGAAGCTTCTCTGAATTTTTTCCAATAATTACCACCCTGGCCTCCGCCCGGCAGAAATGTTCCGCAATATGGATGCCGATTCCTCCTGACCCGCCGAAAATGACAGCGACTTTATTTTTTAATTTCATCTCAGGAAAAATGGGTGAGCACTTTGGAGCCTTCGAAGTCGAAACGATAGCGGAGCTCCCGTAATCCTTCCTGTTTCATCGCTTCCCTGAATTCTTGATGGCCGTCCGGCACGTAAAAAGTGAAAAAACCGCCGCCGCCGGCGCCGGAAATTTTCCCTCCGAGCGCTCCTTTCGCAAGGGCTACGTCGTAAATTTTATCAAACTGTGGGTTCGTCATTTTGGTGGAAATCTTTTTCTTGTGCTGCCAGTGGTCGTGAAATTTTTTTCCGATTTCATCTATGTTTCCGCGCTCTGCCGATTCGAGAATCTGATAGCCGAGATCTTTGATATAATGCATGTTTTCAACGATCTCTTTTTTCTCTTTCCGCGCGCCGACAGACTGTTCCACTAAAATGCCATCCGCGCTGCGCGTTTCTCCGGTGAAAAATACCAGCAAATTGCGGTTCAGTTCGTCCGCTACCTCAATTGGCATATTTGCCTCGCGCACGGCAACCGTGCCATCCTTGCTGATATCCAGAACGCGCAATCCGCCGAGCGCGGCCAGATAAGGGTCCTGTTTGCCGATCGGACGTCCCAGGATATTGGCTTCGATATTGAAATCTTCTTCGGCGAGCTGCGCAAGCGGCACATAATCCTGTTTCAGCGCGTGGAGCGCTTGCAATAATCCCACCGCATAGCAGCTTGATGAGCCGAGTCCGGTTTTTGCCGGAATGTCAGCCATCGAGCTTATTTCAATATTCTTATCGATGCCGGTGAAATTCAGAATTTCGCGCGCCACGGCGTGCTGCACCTGGTCCACCCGATCCACCGTTTCCGCCTCCGAATATTTGATCCGGATCAAGTCGTCCGCGGCGGGCCGGTTCACGCTCACGAACATATATTTATCAATGCCGACGGAAAAAATAAAACCGCCGTATTTTTCATAATACGCCGGCAAGTCGGTGCCTCCGCCGCCGAGCGTAATGCGGAAGGGGGTTCGCGTGACAATCATTCGATTACCGTAACACCAAACTCTATTTTAGACAATGTTTCCCTTCTCTTTTTCATTCCTTAAATAATCGACGAGTTTTCTGAGGCCATCCTCCAGATTTGTTTTTGGCGACCAGCCGAGCGCTTGAGCAGCCGATATATCCGCCAAGGTCACGGCTTTCTGGAAATCCGAATTGTCGGGACGCCGTTCAATTATCGGTTCAAGCGGCGAACCCGAAACTTTTTTAAGGCATGCAAAAACTTCCTTCACCGAGGTGCTTTTTCCGCTGCCCAACCGGAACATGCGGTTGTCGACGCGATCATCCTGGAGGCACTGCAAATGGAAATCGTTCAGATCGTCCACAAAAATAAAATCGCGCGCGTTCCGGTCATCGTCTTCAAAAAGCCGCGGCCGTTCGCCTTTGAGGAGCTGCAGGGCGAATTTGGTCATGATGGGCGGCGGGTTCCGGCGGTAATCCTGGCGCGGGCCATAGACATTGAAATAGCGCAAAGCGATCGTCGTAAGGCCGAACGCGGCTTTGTATCCTTCGTCGATCATCTGGTCCGCTACCTTGCTGATTGCGTAAAATCCCTTCAGCCGTTCATCGCCTTCTTCCACGGCGGAAGATTGGGCGTACATCACTTTCTTTACGCCGGCTCGCCGGGCAGCTTCAAAAACATTGGCAGTACCCGTCGCGTTAATGTCTAAGGTTTCCACCGGGTCGCGCTGGCAATCGGGCAAAGAATTTTTGGCAGCCAGGTGGAATACGGCATCAACGCCTTCAAATAGAGGATAAATTTCTTTGGAGCGTATATCGATTTGATGGAATTGAACCGCTTGCGGAACCTGTTCGCGTAAGCCGTAGGCAAGATTATCAATGCCGATCACCTCGTAGCCCGCGGCTACCAGCCGGTCAGCCAGATTGCTGCCGATAAAACCCGCGATGCCCGTAATTAATATTTTTTTCATGCCGGGACGAATAAATGTTTTTTCCGGCGGTTCCAGGCGTATTCAATGCCTGTCCGCAAAATCGCGGCAGGACAATATTGCAGAACCGAAAACGCCAGGTGCCGTTTGAAGCTCATATTCCGTTTTATCTCCGCAAATATTTCTTTCGCTTCGGTGCTTTTTCCCGCCGCAAGGAGCGTGAAAATCAGATTCGATTTCCGCTGGTCGATCCAATAGTCAATGTGCCATTTTTCCCGTTCATCAGGCGTCATTTGCTGTTTCAGGTTTTCAAAAATCTTCACCTGTGATTTTTTGACATCAACCTGGCGTGCAAAATTGGTGTGACTGTCGAAACGCAGGCGGTATTTAATGAGGTCTTTATCCAGAAAACCGATCTGCATGCCGTTATGCGCCATGCGCAGGAAATATTCCCAATCTTCAACCATGCCGGTTGCGGGATTGAATCCGCCGAGTTTTTCGTATGCGCTCCGGCGCATCATGAATGCCGAGTTCGTGATGAACATTTTCTTGAGCAGCTCGCCGAAAATGTCGCCGCTCCAATGCTCGTAAATATGCCGATAAAATTTGACGGGCGCCCTGCCCCGAGCAGAGTCGAGGGGGCCGTCGAAAAAATAAAGGATGTTCGAATAAACGCCGGCGAACTCCGGGTGTGCCTCCAAAAATTCAACCTCGGCCTGCACGCGATCTGGCAGATAAATATCATCCGCATCGAGCCAAGTGAAAAATTCCCCCTTGGCTTCTTTTAATAATTGGTTCCGGCTGCCGACGATGCCCTGATTGTGGTCGTTGTGGAAATAGCGGATTCGAGGGTCGTTGTAGCTTTTGATGATTTCAGCCGTTCGATCCGTCGAAGCGTCTTCCACGATGACAATCTCGAAATTCGGCCAGGTTTGCGCGAGCGCCGAGTCAATAGCTTCGCCGATGTAGCGTTCGGAATTATGCGCGTTGATGAGGATGGAAACAAGAGCCTTGTCCATTTAGTTATCATAAATTTATTTCAAAAATTGCTCAATCCATTGCTGTTTAGCGTCAAGAATCCCAATTCTCCATGACGCACCCGTTAAATGGACGAATTTCCCATAAGAGTAAATGGGGAAAGTAGAATCTTTAAAATCAGCTATCGGCACGCGATCCCGGTGTAAATCATAGACTTCGGGTAATTGTTTGACTTCGGCTCCGTTTACTAAAATGCGCCCGCCGGTATCAACGCCCCAGCCAGGCAGGAAATTTGGCTCTCCATTATTGAATTTTTCGAAGCGAAAGAAGGCAAATCCTGCCCAAAGATACCAAATCCGGCGTTTTAGTTCGGCAACAGGCCGCCGTTCCGTGATAATTCCCCAGGCAGTGCTTTTGTGCAAATAGGGGACGATCTCAAATGGTTTGGTCGGAAATAAATCACTGTCAACTATGCCGAATATCTTGGGCTGGTATTTCAAAATTAAGTTGTGATAAGCCCAGTTTAGCGCGAATCCGTGGGAAAGGCTCCCGTCTAAACCCGGATTTTCAGGCAAGCGGACATAATTGATGTGGTTTTGGAGGCAGAAGCGCCGGATATTTTCCGAAGCATCCGGTCTGTTTGAATTATCAATAACAAAATATTCATGGGCATCCCGGGAAAATCGTTCGAATATTTTCCAATGCAGTGATATCAATTTTGGCTCGTTGAATGCTGTAACGAAAACAAAAAGTTTTCGGGGATCGGCTGAGGTGATAGATTCGAAAAGGGCTGGCGTGCGGATGAATTTTGTATTTACGGGCGGCCACAAGAAAATTTTGAAGCAAAATTTATGGAGTTTACGAAAAAATGGTTTCATTATCCCACTCTTTAATTAATTACGAAAGAACTGCTATATAATTAGTCGTTCTGAAGCATTCAAGTATTTCAGAATAGCGTTGAACCGCAACAACTTTACCGGTTGGTAAGATGCGAAAAATTTGATATCCAAACGATTTTAAAAAATACCAAAAATCTTGGAAATAAGTCCGGCTGTCGATGTTGCAGCCGCCAAATTCAAAGGACAGGGCCCGGATGACCCCATTCTTCAGCGCGCGTTCTGCCCCGTGCATGGCTTTCAGTTCGTGTCCCTCGATATCCATCTTCATGAAATCAATGCGATAGATTTTTCTCTCTTCGATGAGAGAATCAATTGTGATGGCTTTGACGAAGACGGATTTTTCTGCGGTCGTACCGAAATGTTCCAAGCGTCTTTTGTAAACTGCCGCGTTTCCTGATCCTGGCTTATCAAAGAAGAGCGTCAGCTCTTCGGCTCGGTCGCTGACAGCGAGTGGTACTACCGTTACGGGATCGTTCGAAAATCTTTTTCGGAGCAGATTGACATTAAATGGCGACGGTTCGAATTGGTATATATGTGAAATTTTTTCTGGAAGGCGCCGGAGTATTTCCGAAGTCCAGTCGCCCTGGTTTGCGCCGACATCGAGAAGGATTACGTTGTTGCCCTTAATAAATCGGCATGCGGCAACTGCTTCGCTCGCCATAAAATCGCTTCCTGACCCCTTGCCTTGAAAATAGGCACTCTTATCCTCGACGAATTCCCAAAATCTCGTCGATAGTATTCGTGAAAGCCATGTGATTATCTTTTTAATCACTTGTTTCATATACATTCACTGTACTACCAATTATTTGTTCTATCCAATACTTATCCTGTTTGTCGCCATCCTGCGACGATATATAATGTGCATATGCAGCCTAAGACGATTGTCGTCATTATAGCGTTCAATTCCGACCTGGATCGCGTGCGTGCATCGCTCAAGATTTTCCGCGCGCAACTGGATGGTGTCGTCATCTCTGATAACAGCACAAAACTCGAAATACGCAAGGAGCTCAAGACGCTTGCCGCTGAATATCCGGGTTTCGTGACATATATTGGCAATAAGGAAAACATGGGTATTGGTGCTGCCTTGAATGTTGGCGTGCGTGAAGCTATTGGGCGTGGTGCCGAGTGGGTGATGACGATTGAAGACGACAATGCGCCCGAATCGGATATGGTAAAGATTATGTTCGCTGCTTACTATGCTCTTCCGCCCGAGCAACAAACTAAAATCGGCTCAATTGCACCCAACTATACCCGTTTGAATGGGTTTGCCTTTCCCGATGGAGAGCCACAAATCAATTACGACGGCGCCATTACGTCGGGCGAAGTTGTCAAGGCATCAATCTATCCGATTGTTGGTTGGTACGATGAGAATCTTTTTATTGATTTTGTTGACGGAGAATTTTCATGCCGCGTCCAACAGCACGGCTTTGCGACCCTCCTGGTTCCCCGCGCTATTTTGAAACACCGGCTTGGTTTTCCCACCCTTAAGAAATTATTCGGGAGAACGATATATGTGCCGAATTATCCGCCGTTCCGATACTATTTTATGATGCGAAATGCCATATATCTTTATGTTCGTCATTTTAATACCTATATTATCCACAATAATCATCGTAAAGATGCCATTTGGTCGGTTCTCGTTCCGCGTTTTTTAATCAAGGCAGTTTTATTGGAAGAGCACAAGGGATTGAAACTCAAAATGGCCTGCAAGGGTTGGTGGGATGGCATTCGCGGAAAAATGGATAGGGCTTATGCGCGTACGCGGGCAGGATTGCCGGATGTTCCCACAGAAGTTTTGTAAAAAATATCAAAATTCATGGAAAATCCCTTGGAACAAATTTTGATAACGGGTGCTTCGGGTATGGTTGGAAACTATATCGATTTTGGCACATCCCTTGATCACCGGGCGTTAGATGTGACCAATTCTGAAGAGGTTGGGCGAGCAATTGAGTACTACAAGCCCAGGGTTATAGTCCATCTTGCCGCAGAAACGGACGTGGATCGATGTGAGCGCGAACCGGAACACGCTTTTTTTGTGAATGGCGTGGGTACTTGGAACATGGCATTAGCCGCGAAAAAATCAGGTGCACGACTCATTTATGTTTCGACTGTGTATGTGTTCGATGGTTTAAAGCATTCTCCATATGAAGAAACAGATGTTCCTTCGCCTCTTAATTTTTACGGGCAATCGAAATATATGGGAGAAATGTTAATTCAGGAATTGCTTCGGGATTACAGTATTTTACGTTCTGGCTGGATGTTCGGCGGCGGACCGGAAAGAGATCGGAAGTTTGTCGGCAAAATAATGCGGCAGCTCGACCAAGCTGAAATCAAGGCGGTTGATAATATTTTAGGTTCGCTGACATACGCGAAAGATCTTGCGGCTAAAATAAAAACAGTAGCCGTCATGGAGCACCCTCCGCGCATTATGCACGTCGGAAACGAAGGTTTTTGTTCGCGATATGACGTTGCTGTTGAAATTGCAAAAGCGGCAGAAAAAATAATCAAAATTACGCCCGTGGATTCAAGTTATTTTAAGCTTGATGCTTCCCGAAGCCATTCCGATCGGATGATTTCAGCGTGTGGCGGTACGCTGCGTCCTTGGCGAGGGGCTTTGCAGGACTATATCCATAATGAATGGACAAAAAAGCATTAGCTCGATATACTGATCGCGGTACGTTATGAAAACTGAACATCCGAAAACGAGAATTCCCCGGAGCATCGAGGATTATCGAGTTCCGTACGCCACCGCCGTTTACGGCAAAGAAGAGGCGGACGCGGTCATGGCGGTTCTCAAAACGCCGTGGCTCGGACCTGCCGGCAAAACAACAGAGTTTGAAGCGAAGATGGCGCAATTGTTTGGCAAGAAACACGCCCTATTCGTCAACTCAGGCTCTTCGGCGAATTTGCTTGCCCTCTTGGTGAACAAATTTCCCAAGGGCGGCGAAGTGATTACTCCGGCATGCACCTTTGGTACGACCATCGCACCAATCGTATATGCGGGATTGATTCCTTATCTTGTGGATTCCCGACCGGGAACTTACAACGCTGATCCCGATGAAATCGAAGCGGCGATCAATCACCAGACAGTGGCGATAATGCTGCCTGACGCAGTCGGTATGCTGAATGACTGGCCGCGCCTTGCGCAAATCGCGCATCGGGCCGGTATTACGGTTATCCAAGACAGCTGTGATACGCAGGGGGCCATGATTAATGGCAAACCTTCCGGCAGTTGGGCGGATATTGTAACGACCAGCAGTTACTACACGCACACCATCACCACCGCCGGCTGCGGAGGTACGGTTATGATGGACGATTCCAAGCTGCGGCGCCTCGCCGAAGTCTTTGCCCTATGGGGCCGTCGCCAGGTCGGTTACGACGAAGATCTGCGAATCCGATTCGCGGCAACAGTCAGCCATCCGGAGTATGATAATGGGAAGGAGCAGGATTACGACGGCAAGTTTGTCTTTGATGAAATCGGTTTCAATCTGCGTGCGACCGATTTGCAAGCGGCCTTCGGCTTGGTGCAACTGGCCCGGTTGAAGGAATTTAACAGGCGACGTGCCGAGGTAACCGAAGCGCTGATGGAATTTTTCAGGCAGTACGAAGATGATTTTATGCTGCCGGAATTCCTGTCGGACTGTAAACACAGTCTTCTCGCCTTTCCGCTTTCCATTCGGACAGGATCTACCGTCAACCGCAAGCAGTTGATGACCTATCTTGAAATGAATGGGATCATGACGCGCCTGCTCTTTGCTGGAAACATCCTGTTTCATCCGGCCTATCAGAAAGTTGGGCATCGCAAGATGAACGCTCTCCCCGGGGCAACTTTTATTATGAAGAATACGTTCCTCTTGCCAAACCATCACGCCCTGACGGATGTTCAGCTTGAGTACATTTTTGAAACCTTCAGCGCGTTTATGAAGCAGGTCAAGCTGCAGCGACCGGTACGCCAAACCGAGTCTGCGGTGGTAAATAGGTAATGAATTTCACTGTTGAAAAGACCTCGTTTACGGATGCCTTGCTCATTATCCCCAGGGTGTTTTTGGACCCCAGGGGATTTTTTATGGAAATCTATCAGGAAGCGGCATTCATGGAGATTGGCATCGCGGATCATTTCGTCCAGGATAATCACTCGCATTCCGCGCGCAATGTTTTGCGGGGCATGCATTTTCAATCGCCGCCGCATGAAACGGTGAAGTTGGTCAGATGTATTTCCGGCGAAATTTTCGACGTACTTGTGGATTTGCGGCCTAATTCACCGACATTCAAGAAATGGGAAGGATTTGTGCTTTCTGGTGAAAATAAGAAAATGCTCTATGTGCCTGTTGGTTTCGCTCATGGTTTTTACGTAACTGGCGAGGCGGCTGACGTAGTATATAAAGTCACCGATTATTATTACAAAGAATGCGATGCGGGATTTCGATGGAATGATCCCGAAATCGGAATCAGGTGGCCTGGTATGCAGCCAATCATTTCAGAGAAAGACAGCAACCTTCCTTTGTTTAAAGAAATTTTATAATTCCTTTACGGCCAACAGTCGAAACGCCGTGCGCGGCATAAGATATGACAGCGGATAAGACAATTTATAAAGCATTTGCCATATCTTGCCTTCCTTGTTCCGCCACCATTTGAACCCTTCGAGCCCGCGCACTTGATAGCCCATTTTTTTTAAATCGGAAACAGTCCAACCAGATTTATGTATCTGCAGGTGATCGAGTTGCGGGTCGCTCCGGCGATGGCATTCAAGCGTTGGTACAAATCCGTTCGGCGTCGCCACGATGATTTTTTTCTCCGCCCAACGCTCTAAATTATTCAAAAAACGCAGAGCATCCGGACGTTCAAGGTGTTCTACAACGTCGAACGCTATCACGGCGTCGTACGATTTTTCTGGCAAGTCAGCCGTCAGGAGGTTGGCGCAGATATACTCGTCATGGATGCCCTTTTGCCGACTCTCTTCAAGATAAGGCTCATACGCGTCGAGTCCCGTCGAATGGAAATCGCCCGGAATGCGCTCAATGATCGAGGAATTTCCACAACCCACATCAAGGACTGTTTTGCAGCCCGCAAGTTCTCTGGCGAGTTTCTTGTAGTAGAGTTTTTTGAGAAAAGCGATCATATCCTCATCCATCCTTCCGGGATCATGTCCTGCGTTTCTATGGTTTTATCCTTGAACATTTCATCCGGCGCGATGACAATTTTTCCGAGCCCCTCGACCCCCCTCGACTCCGCTCGGGGCAAGTTGCTCGGGGCAAGCCATGCGGCCCACCAGGAGAAGGTGCTTTCAGGGATGATGAAATGCTTGCAAAGCGACATGAGCTGGAGATGGCCGCCGTCCTGGATGCCTTTGTGCTCGTCGCCGACGAAGGTGAGCGGCGCATCGAACTTCATGTTCGTCCGGCACCATTCGATATCGTCGGAAAAAACATAAATTCCGATGTCCTTGCCGGCCCTCTCTTTTATTATAGCCACCGCTTTTTCATAATAGCTCATTGGGATGACGAGATGCGTTTTTTGTGAGGCGGGATTCCAGACATTGTCGCCGCGGCGCACATGGAGGCAGACTGAATTTGATTCGGCGATTTCCTTTCCGAGCCGCGCCGAATCGTCTTCAAGCGGGTGGCGGAACGTGAAATCTTTACGGATGGTATCGGCGTAATCCTTGAAATATTTTTCTGACCGGAAATAGCCCTCAAGGTAGACGTTTCCTTTCAGGTTGAAATAAGCCGGATCAAAACGCATTCCCTTCTCTTTTATATATTTCCAAACGCCGAGCTTTCCGAATACGCGCGGATAATACTTATTGACAATAGTCGCAACATACGGAATTTTTACCACGCTTTCAATCCGCGCAACCCAATTAAACGCCGGATTGATTGCGAAAACATCAGCCAGGCCGTAGCTGCGGTACTTCACGTCTTTCCGCCAGGTCTTGTCGTATTTCTTGCGATAGCGGTCCGGTTCACGCGGCGTGATGTCGTAGAGCGAAGAAGGGTCGACCCGTAAAGAATCGTGGTTTTTAAGGGAAAGCGCCCGCGCAAAGGCGTATTCGAACATTTGGTTGCCCAATCCGCCGTGGATTTTGACCGTGATCATAGCTATCAGGATACAAAAAAAGCTGCCTCTTGCGAAGCAGCTAGCTGTTTAACTCGTCGAGCAGAGTGCCGCACCCGTCGCAGGCGGCAGTGTGTTCTTTGAGCCATACCGACTCTTGGTCGGCGATGCGTTTTCCGCGAATTCGCTCGTTGATCAGATGGCGGGCGCGCAAGCACCGATTTTTTTTGACGATCCTCCAGCAGTCGATAATGGTTTTGCCGCCAAGCATCGCGGGATCAATGTTCGCAAGTTCCGGATATGGATTTGCTACCACGATCACGCTTGCCTTCTTCAGGCACTCCTCAAGGGAAGAAGCGAATGAAACGGCGCCGTCCAAAATCTTCTTTGCGGATTTCTCCGCGAGCGGATCATAGGCGATGACGGGAATTCTGTTCGCCGCAAGCATTTGCGCCAGTCGCGTTCCCATGGCTTCTTCGACCACGTCGGTGTCCAACTTGTAGGCGAGGCCGATTACGCCGACTGAGTGGCTGCGCGTCGGCAAACACTCCTCAATCTCCCAGTAGAGATTTTGGATGAGCTGGGTGTTGGTGCGGTCGGTCGCTTGCGGAAGGAAGGTCTCCATATGCAGCCGTTCAGCAGCTCGCGCAAGCGCCCGGTTGTCCCTCGGAAAGCAAGGGCCGCCGTAGCTGCCGCCGGCCTTCAGGTATTTCGAGCCGACGCGCGAATCACTGCCGATGATCTTCGTGACATTATCGACGTTGATGCCGAGTTTGTCCGAAAGCATGCCGAGCATGTTCGCGAACGAGATCTTCGTCGTAATGAACGTGTTCAGCGCGATTTTCGCGAGTTCCGCTTCGGCCAGGCCGACGCGATGGATGGCCGGTTTTTGGCCGACTACGGCGCGGTAGAACATTTCAAGGTCCTGCCCGCTCCGTTTGTCGCTTTCGCCGATCATGACGAGATCGGGATTCAGGAAATTGCGGATGACGCTGCCGAGCGCGATCAACGCCGGACTGTAACAGTATCCGAAATCGATGCCTGCCCGCTTGCCCGAAAATGCTTCGAGTATCGGGATGATTTCGTCCTCTGATGATTCCGGCATTATGGTGCTCACGACGGCAACGATGTGAAATTCCTTCTTGGCCCTCAGTGCCATCCCGATCTTTTCGCAAGCATCCACGACGAACTTATTGCTGAAGCTGCCGTCCGGATTGCTTGGGGTTGGTACGACTATGAAAGAGGCGTCGCTTTTCATGACGGCCTCTTCCCAATCGGACGTCGCCGAGATAACCCAGTGGTATTGGTCGATATATTTTTGCAGGTCGGTTTCCTGAACCGGCGCCCTGCCTTCTTGGAGGGCTTTCACATATTCGGAATTAATGTCGAGGCCAATGGTCGGAATGCCGTGCGAAGCAAAACTGGCAACGAGCGGCGATCCAAGTTTTCCAAGGCCTATAACCGAAGCGCGTTTGATCATCTTTTTCCTCCCAAAAAGAGCTAGGTTTTTCCTAGCCCGTTACTGCGGTCGTTGCGATCTGCTTCGTTATCCACTCGTAGGTGCGCGCCATGCCGTTGTAAAGGCTGGCTGACGGCGTCCAACCGAGTTTCTCCTTGATGAGTGCGTTGTGGGAATTTCTGCCGCGGACGCCGAGAGGTCCCGGAACGTGCCTGATCGAAAGTTTCTTACCGGCGATCTTCATGGCCATCCGCGCCAGTTGGTTGATGCTTACCATTTCCTCCGAGCCGATGTTCACCGGTCCGGAAAAATCGGACTGCATCAGTCGCCGAACACCTTCAAGGCATTCATCGATGTAAAGAAACGAACGGGTCTGTTTTCCGTCGCCCCAAATCTCGATCGTTCCGTCGTCGACGGCTTCCGCAACCTTCCGGCAAATCGCCGCAGGCGCCTTTTCCCGTCCGCCGGTCCACGTACCTTCCGGTCCGAAAATGTTATGGAACCGCGCGATGTGGACTTTAATCCCGTAATTCCGGGCAAAAGAGAAATAGAGCCGTTCGCTGAACAGTTTCTCCCAGCCGTATTCGCTGTCGGGAGCCGCCGGATAGGCCAGATGTTCGGCCAGTCCAGGGTTTGCCGGATCTTGTTGAATGTGTTCTGGATAGACGCAGGCCGAGGAAGAGTAGAAAATCTTTTTCAGATTCCCGCTCTTTTGGCCGTAGTGGAGGATGTTCAGGTTGATCGTTGCCGAATTGTGCATGACTTCGGCATCGTGTTCGCCGGTGAAGATGTATCCCGCGCCGCCCATGTCGGCGGCGAGCTGATACGCCTCATCATAGCTATCGGAAAAAAGGTCTGACACGATCAGTTGGTTGCGCAAATCCTCTTTCCAGAAATCATCTGCCGCGGTCGGAGCGAATTCGGGATATTTAAGGTCGATGCCCCGCACCCAATATCCCTCTTGCTTTAGGCGTTTTACGAGATGCGAGCCGATAAAACCACCGGCACCGCATACCAGTGCTTTTAATTTGTTAAGTCCCATGGCTGCCTACAGTTTTGGGCAGCAGGGCTGAAAAGTCAAGATTCAGAACATCCGTTCTTGGATATTTTTCGGTTTTTCGGGATTTGATTTTTTCTTAGTCGCTCCAGTTCCATTCTCCATTCTCCCTTCTCTATTCTCCTCATTTTTCTCCATTCTCTTCAGCAGCGTCGCGAATCCTTTCTTCTGGAAATAATCTATGGTTTCGAGGGGGATTGCTTCGGGGGTTGCGAGACCCTCGAGCGGGGGAATTTCGATGGGAACATGTTTTTCGAGGAGGACGAGTTCTTTTGAGAGCTCGGCTTCCTTTTTGAATGGCGCGAGGCGGGATTGGACGTTTGCGGGCTCGCCGGGGAGTTTGGCGTAAAGGTTTTCTATGGTGCCGAATTTTTCGATGAGTTCGAGCGCGCGCTTGGGGCCGATGCCGGGGACGCCCTTGATATTGTCTGACGAGTCGCCGACAAGGGCTTTATAGTCGATCAACTGCTTTGGCTTCAGGGAATATTTTTCAAAAACGGCTGCTTCGTCGTAGGTCGTCGTGTCGCTGATGCCCTTGTTGAACGTGCGGACATAAATTTTTTCGTCTTCGACGAGCTGCAAGGTGTCGCGATCCCCGGTCAGAATAATTATTTTGAGTTCCTTTCCTTGTTCCTTGTTCCTTGTTCCTTGTTCCTTAAAACACTCCGCGAACGTCGCAATCAAATCATCCGCTTCGAAACCGGCCATTTCGAACGTTTTGACGCCGAATGTTTGGAAAAGATTTTTTGCTTCCTTCAGCTGTATGACCAATGCATCGGCGGTCGCGGGCCGCTGAGCTTTATATGCCGCGTATTTTTTGTCGCGGAAGGTGGGCTCGGGCCGGTCGAAAAGCGCGGCGGCGTAATCGGGCCGGTCTTCGCGCCAGAGTTTGAGAAGGATGCTCGCGAGGCCGTAGATCGCGCCCGTGGGTTCTCCGGCAGGATCGGTGAACGGCGGCAGGGCGTGGAACGAGCGGTGGATGATGGAATTGGCGTCGATGAGGAGCAGGGTTTTCATGGAATTTATCATACGTTTACTTGACTTATTTTTCAAAAAAATTACCATTTCCTTTGGCACATTCAGCTTTTTCAGGAGGAAGCTTTGTCTTTGAGGGAACTGCCGTTGGTATTAATTGCAAGCCACCTTGAGCCTGCCTGGTCCGATAAAAGGGTGATCATATTGGCGCAGGTTTGGGACAAGGAACGGAGGGATTCGGTTCTCGTGCTCCGGGGTACGGTGCGCGGCGATTCGGATGACAATCTTTTGGCTTTGCAGAACGAGGTGAAGCCGCACCGTTACCGGATTTTTTACCGGGGGCACGGTGAAATCAAAACTTTTGATGCCGAGGAGCGGCGGCTCGTAATACAAAGCCGGTATCCGGCCGTGAGGGAGCACGCCCTGCCTCTCTTAAGGCGGGCATATCCCCGGTTTGAGATCAGATTAATGCATGGCCATCCGTAAGCCGGATTTGGCCGGTCGAAAGACCGGCTTTTTTATCACTTTCCAAACTTAAAACCGCACCCATAAGGGTGCGGATGAAGTTTTGTCCCACCGGCGCTTTGGCCGGTGGGACGCCGCCCCTCCGGGGCGGCGAAGAGGGAGAAGATACCCCGTCCGTGAGGGCGGGGTATCTTCATTTCATCGCTATCCTGCGTTCGTTCTCTTTTTTGCCGTGCGTGAATTTCAGCCAAATGGTTCCTTTCGGCAAAATTTTCCTGATCCGCTCCGGCCATTCGATGAGAATAAGATTTTCCGGGTTGGAGAGAATAAGTTTGAATTCCAGTGCTTCCAGGTTTTCGGCTTTTTTCAACCGGTAAGCGTCAAAGTGGTAAAGGTTTTTAAAGTGCGGCCCCGTTCTCCGTTCTCCATTCTCCATTCTCCGTCTTCGGCTGATTTCATATCTTCGCATGATAATGAAGGTCGGGCTTACGGCGCGGCGCTTGATGCCAAAGCCGCGGAGGAACCCCTGGGTAAAGGTGGTTTTCCCGGCGCCGAGGTCGCCCTGGAGCGCGATGACAGTGGCGCCCGAAATTGCCAATGGCCGATTGCGAATGGCTAATTCGCGCGCCAGTTCCTCGCCTAATTTCTGCGTTTCTTCGGCGGAACGGGTTTTGTTGGTTTTCATAATAATTGTCATTCCGGCCACCGAGCCTGCCTGCCGGCAGGCAGACCGGAATTCAGTTTTAGAATATCTAATGTCTAATTAATAATTAATAACGAATGTCCAATATTAAATTTCCAACGGACATCCGGACATTATCCATTCGTTATTAATTAGATATTATTAATTAGACATTGTCCCAATAATGCATTCGTTATTAATTAGTCATTATTAATTAGAAATTTCTCAAACTCTGGATCTCGGGTCTTGCTGTCGTCGAGCTATAATTGGGCGCAGCAATCCTGGGGCGGCAGAAAATTACAACAGCTCTTCTTTTCCTTTTATCTTCAAATGCCGGTACGCCGCGGGCAAAACGATGCGGCCGGCGGATGAGCGCTGGAGGAAGCCGAGCGTCATTAAATATGGCTCATAAATATCTTCGATGACGCCGCGATCTTCGGAAAGCGCTGCGGCGAGGGTATTCACGCCGACGGGGCCGCCGTTGAATTTTTCAATTATGGTCATCAAAAGCCGCCGATCCTGCGGTTCGAGGCCGGCCTCATCCATATCGAGCATTTCCAAGGTTTTCCGCGCCGCTTCGGCGTCGACGGTTTCCGCGCCATGGACTTCGGCGAAATCGCGCGCGCGTTTCAGCAAGCGGTTCGCGATGCGCGGCGTGCCGCGGGAAGCGCGGGCGAGGATCGCGATGGCTTCGGGTGCGACCGTGACGCCAAGGATCCGCGCCGATCGGTCGATGATTTTCTTGATGTCTTCCGCATCGTAATATCCCAACCGCAGTGTGGCGCCGAACCGGGAGCGCAGCGGATTTGAAAGCAGGTTCTCGCGCGTAGTGGCGGCGACGAGCGTAAAGGGCGGCAGGTCCAGGCTGAGCGTTCGGGCGCTTGGTCCCTTGCCGACCACCAAGTGCAGTTTTCGCGATTCCATTGCCGGGTAGAGCACTTCTTCAATCATCGGATTGATGCGGTGCGCCTCGTCGATGAACAGGATTTCGCCGGGATTCAGGTTGGTCAAGACCGCCGCGAGGTCGCCGGCCTTTTCGAGTGCCGGGCCGGAAGTCGTTTTTACCATGCCGCCAAGTTCGCGGGCGACCAAATAGGCGAGCGTTGTCTTGCCGAGCCCCGCCGGGCCGGAAAACAGAAGGTGGTCGGCGCTTTCGCCGCGCTTTTTCGCCGCTTCAAGAATAATCTTCAAATTTCCCTTTATTTTTTCCTGGCCGACGTATTCGTCCCAGGTCGTGGGGCGGAGCGTGAGGTCGATAGCGCGGTCGTCTTTGGATTGGTTTGATGGTTTGTTCATGGATTTCCCGGGAATATAACCTACTTATTTACGAAATGTACGAAATTACGAATATACCAATAGAATTCCTTAACCGCTCAAGGGAGATTAGTGCATTCGTAATTTCGTATTATTCGTAAATTGGCAGGTTTTGGGGCCTGCGACCGCCACTTGACAAACAGAAATTGCCATGCTAGAATGCACCTTGGAATGCTTGGATATCGAGAAAGCTCGTTCAAATCTGGGGGCGGGAATATTTTCTAATATTTTCAGGACGGCTTGGTTCCGGCTGGGCCTATCCTTTGAAATATTCTAACCTCTTTCAATTTTATTGAAAGAGCCGCAATCCTCTCCCGAGGAATTGCCCCCAGGTTTGAGCGAGTTTTTTATTTGAACCCGTTCTTGGGTTAATAGGTTATTTATGGTTATCGATAGGCTTTCTTTCTTAATAACAGATTACTTCATAACTATCAATAACCAATAACTATTGATAACGGTTTATTTATCCATCCGGAATCCGATCGGATTCTTTTTCTCTTCCGGTTCCAGCGGCGGTTCAAAGAGTTCTTTCAGGATCGTCGAAATTTTCTTTATACTGATCCGATGCGAGACGGTTTGTTTTTCGAGGTTTCGAACTTTTTTCGCCAGTTCTTGATGAGTTACAAGAACCTGCCGGAGCCGGACAAAAGTTCGCATGATAGCGATATTCACGGTAATAGCACGCTTGCTATTTAAGACAGTTGAAAGCATTGCGACACCCTGTTCCGTAAAAACATAGGGAAGGGTGCGTCTGCCGCCACGACCAGTCGGTTTTGACATTCCAATTTGGAATGTCAAAGATTCAACTTCTTCGTCGGTAAGTTGGAACATAAAATCGACGGGAAACCGTTCGCTATTGCGTTTGCCTGCTTTATTGAGGTAAAAGTTTCAACTTGATACAACTCCGCCAAATGGCTGTCGAGCATGATTTTCTGTCCACGGATTATAAAAATGCGCCTCTCAATCGTTTCGATGGGAATGAGAGATATTTTCATGGTCTTTACTTTAGAAGTTCAGTTTTATGATACAAGTTTTATTTAATGATTTTTTAATAAGAAACCGGAGCTCTGCGAGCTCCGGCTATTTTTTCCGCACGGCGGCGGGTTAAATAATTTTTTTTCGGACGGCGGTCCGGATCCCCCGGCTCACGACGGCAACAAGATGCCGTTCGCGCCGGATCTCTTTCAGGCCCGCGACGCCGATCGAGGCGAGGCAAAGTCCCCACCCGAAGCGGACGCTTACGTCCAGGGCATATGCCTGGATATTCGGCGCCGCCGAACCGTCTGCGATCCTCGCGAGTCCGCTTACAAGGAGAGCCGTCCCGACCAGGGCGAGCCCTCCGCAAACGACCGATCCGATGCTTCTCATGAATTCATCTTTCATACTTTCTTCCTTCCTTTCGACGCGCCAAATGTTCTGTTTAATAGCATAGCATATCTATATTAATCCGTCAAGTAAGCTGCGGCCGGTCATTTCCGGCGGTTTTTGAAGGCCCATTAATTCAAGCAGGGTCGGGGCGATGTCGGCGAGCGAGCCAAGCGTTTCCTCGCCGAGGCGTTCTTGATTGATGAACCTGCGGTCTTTACATTGCGGAGCCATGATATAGAGCGGCACGGGGCTCGGGTCGTGCTGGCTTTCCGGCTGGCCGGACGGGCTTATCATTTCCTCCGCGTTGCCGTGATCGGCGGTGACCATGAGGATGACATTCGGATCGTCTTTTACGACTTCGAGGACTCGCTGCAGTTCGGTATCGATGACCCGCACGGCCTCGAGGCCGGCGTCGTAATTTGCCGTGTGGGCAATGGTATCCGGATTCGCGTAATTGACGAGAATAAAATCGAACGCGCGGCTGCGGAGCGCTTCGACGAGGCGGTCGGTGACTTCCTTTGCCATCATCTCGGGATGTTCGTCCGGATGGATCCCTTCACGCGACGGAACGAGGGTGCGGTATTCATTGGGATAGGGTTCTTCGCGGAGGCCGTTGAAAAAATAGGTGACATGCGCGTATTTATAGGTTTCCGCCAGGCGCAATTGCGAAAGCCCGCGGTCGCTCAGGATTTTGCCGAGCGGATTTTCCACGGTGTCGGCAGCAAAGGCGACCGGCACGTCGAAAGCGTCATCGTAATGCGTCATTGTCACGACATGCAGGTTTTGAAATGAGGAAACCGGGAACTCATTGAAATTTTCCAGGATGAATGCCGAGGCAAGCTGCCGGATACTGTCTTCGCGGTAATTGAAAAAAATGAGCGAATCCCCGTCCTGCACTTTTTTATCAGCCGAGAAGCGCATGGGCGGGAGGAATTCTTCCGTGGGGCTTTCTTTATAAGTCCGTTCGATGATCGCCGCGGGATCCGTTACGAGCGGACCCGATAAGCCGAGCATGGTGCGGTATGCGGTTTCGGTGAGCCGCCAGTTGCCGGTGCGGTCCATGGCGTAATAGCGGCCCATCAGGGTGGCGATTTTTTCTTTCGGCACTTCAGCGAGGAATGATTCAAGCGAGTGCGGCGGGCTGTCCTTGCCGTCTGAAAAAAGATGGAGGTTGATTTTGGCGCATCCTTCCTGCGCTGCCATTTTAAGGAGCGCCTGGAGATGTTCCAGTGATGCGTGGACGTTTGCCTTGGTAAGAAGGCCGGCGAAATTTACGGCGCCGCCGGTTTCTCGCGCGTGGGCAAAGGCGTCTTTGAGGGCTTTGTTTTCAAAAAAACTGCCGTCATGGATGGCCATGATTATTTTGGGGTAATACTGGTAAAGCACTTCGCCGGCGCCGATAGTGAGGTGGCCGACTTCGCTGTTGCCGACTTCGCCCCAAGGGAGGCCGACCGAGATGCCGGAGGCCTGCAAGCTGGTGACGGGATAGTGGGCGGTGAGTTGGCCGGCGAACTTCGGTTTTACGACGTAAATCGGGTTGGAGTCGTCATTTTTACCGATGCCCCAGCCGTCGAGGATTATCATGAGTGCTATTTTTTTGGCCATGGGATTATTTTAAGCCATTTAAACCGAAACTTGAACCGACATCCGATGCCGGCGAAATCAAGTGTCGGCTTGCTTCAGATTCCTTTTCGTGGTATCTTAGGAACATTATAAAAGAGTCCATTTTAACTAACCCATGTCCCTTCCTATTCATATTTTCTTTCCCATAACCATGAACAGTGCGGGGATTTTCGATTATCATGACTATCGTTTTAGCGGTGGTTTTTCTGGCCATCGGCGCGGCGGCGGGCTACTTTGCCCGGCGGTACTCGGCGGCTAAAAAATTCGGCGAAGTCGAGGAGCGGATCAAGAAGCAGCTTTCAGACGCGGAAACGAAAGCGAAGGAAATCGTTGTCGAGGCGAAGGAGAAGTCCGCCTCGATTTTGGTCGATCTGAAGAACGAGGAAAAAGAACGGCGCAAGGAAATCGACGCCCACGAACAGCGGTTATTGAACAAAGAGGAGCAGCTCGATAAACGGTCGGAGACGTTGTCAGTAGAGGAGGCCAAGATACGGTCACGGGAAGACCAATTGAGGAACAAGGAACAGGAAACAAGGAACAGGGAAGAGGAAATCCAGAGCAAATTGGAAAAGATCGCTCAGCTTTCCGTGAAGGATGCGCGCGAAGAGATTGTCCGGCAGGCGAAGGAGGATCGGGCGCAGGATTTGGCCGCTTTGGTCCAAAAGATCGACCGCGAGAACCACGAAGAAGTGGAGAAGCGGGCTTCGGAAATCATCACGACGGCGCTCCAGCGTTACGCGCGGTCGCATGTCTCGGAAATCACGACGACCGTTTTTCCGCTGGGTGACGAGGAGTTGAAGGGAAAAATCATCGGCCGCGAGGGGCGGAATATCCGTGCGCTCGAACGCGCGACCGGCGTCGAGTTCCTCATTGATGAGGTGCCGGAGGGCATCATTATTTCCTCGTGGGATCCGTTCCGGCGCGAAGTGGCTCGGGTTGCGCTTGAAAAATTGCTGAAGGACGGCCGTATGCAGCCGGCGAAAATCGAGGAGAAGGTTGAGGAGGCGAAAGCGGAGCTCACGAAGCGGATGCAGCAGATCGGCGAAGCGACGGCGCAGGACCTTGGGATTTTCGACCTGCCGAAAGAATTATTGCAGCTTATCGGGCGGCTTCATTTCCGTACGAGTTTCGGCCAGAACGTGCTGATACATTCGACCGAGATGGCTTATCTTGCCGAGATGATGGCACGGGAGCTTGGCTTGAACGCCGACGTGGCGAAGCGGGGAGCGTTATTGCACGACATCGGCAAAGCGATCGACCAGGAAGTGGAGGGAACGCACGTGGAGCTTGGCATCAAGCTGCTCCAGAAATTCGGCGTGAATGAGGCGGTCGTGAATGCGATGCGGTCGCACCATGAGGATTATCCGTACGCGAGTCCGGAAGCATACGTGGTAACGGCGGCGGATGTTTTGTCCGCGGCGCGGCCGGGAGCGCGGCGCGGGACGCTCGAGAATTACATCAAGCGGCTTGGAGATTTGGAAAAGATAGCAATGGATTTTCCCGGAGTGAAGCAGGCATATGCGATTTCGGCGGGCCGCGAGTTGCGCGTGTTCGTGGTTCCGGAGAAAGTTGATGATTTCAGGGCACTCGAATTGGCGCGGGAAATCGCGAACAAGATCCAGTCGGAGTTGAAGTATCCGGGCGAGATCAAAGTAAATGTGATCCGCGAAATCAGGGCGGTAGAATATGCGAGATAGGGAAAATGACGCAACGACTATTGACGCAACGAATGATTGAATGACCAATGAACGGCCGACTCATTCCCTCATTTCACCATTGGTTCATCAGTCATTTTCATTCAGGCGATTTATCTTTTGCCGCCGGCCGTGAATCTGTCTGTTAGAGGTAAAATGAGGATCGGTTATCCGCGACCAAAAACTGCGCTTGCGCGCAGTTTTTGGTCTGATGCCAACGGCATCGTCGGGTAGCCACCTTGATATCCATAATACCCGGGTTTTTATGGATGTCAAACAATTCAGGAGCCAGCAACAATCACGCGGACCGCTGGGGAGTCGAACCCCAAACTGTCAGGTGGCTACCCAACCGTGATACCGTTTCACCAGCGGCCCGTGAGCCCCCATCTCCAAAATCCTCCAGCCCGCGTTGCGCGAGAATTTGCGCAGCCGCTAGGCGGGGCAAGGAGACAATAGTTCCACCATGGCTCCGCAGCCCCAACAACGCGGCTGCGCAAATTATCCGCAACCCAAGGGCTTCGGCCAAATGCCGCAAGGGCTGTGTTCCAGGGAATCCGCGGTGCGTCCAGCACGGCGGATTCCCTGCGCCTTGCCCTTGCGGCATCTGGCCGAAGCGCGGGCGGAGGATTTTGGAGATGGGGGCTCGCCACTGGCATCGGGATCGTATCATAATCGAGTTAAATTTTTCCTAAACTAAAAATGAACATTTTTTAATGAAATTCCGTATTTTTACAGCAAAATTGGCACTTTTTTGATTTTCCCGCCTCGATTAAATAAAAAAGTAAACGATTTCTCGTTTACTTTTTTAAAGTATTCATTTCGATGTTGTCGATGAGGATACCGAAGGGTTTTGCCAAATGTAGAAATACCAATAGATTGGCATTGCGATAATACTCCCAAAGAATAGGATGACTGCCCAAAGAGTTCTTTTATCTTGCGGAACATCCTTATTTTTGAATACGTTGCGTATATAAATTACGAGCAGTACGATAATTTCCAGCATGGTAACAATATGGAACGTGAAAAGTACGGCAAAGGAACCGAAAATTGGGAATGATGGAGGGTTTGTGGCCGTTGTGTTATGCCAAGCAAAAAGAAAACTGATGAAGAAAAGTATCGTATAAACAATGGGCCAGATGCTTGCAATAAACAATACAATTTTGCCTGCTTTTCCCATATAGTAAGAATACTAAATTCGAATGCACTTGTTTAGCTGTTGTGTTTGTGCACGCTGGCGTTCTATTTCGGATGGTGTATAATTGAATTCACATATGGATACCATATTTTTGCATCCTGCGGCACTCTTCGTTGTCGTCGTTCTGCCCCTTTTCGGCATTGCCGCTAAAGTTTTCGGCGCCTCCTTCCAGAAAATCACCAAATGGTACCTTTATATCGCTGTTTTTTGCGTCATTGTCGTTATGGACTCTATTTTCTTTCCCTTTATCGGCGGGAAGGATTGGTTTTTCCGGTTGGCGGTCGAACTTTCATTGATCTCAGCGCTCTTGTGGTGGGCGTTTGAGGCGCGGCAGGGCGAGTTCGAAGAACGGATCAGGGCATTTTTTAAGAAACCGTTGGTCTTAGCCGTGAGCGCATTTGCTTTAATGGTGCTTTTGGCATCGCTTTTTGCATTTGACGCGCATGCGGGCTTTTGGTCAAACTTCGAGCGCGGCGAGGGCGGTTTCCAAATGATCCATTATTGGCTGTTCTTCGTTTTGCTCGGGTTATTCCTTCGCGAAGAAAAAGAATGGAGGAGATTGCTCGGTTCTTCTTTGGTTGCGGCGGTTTTGATGATATTTTATGGTTTGCTTTCGATATCGGGGGCGCCTGGTTTTATTAGTCCCTACGCCGGAGGCGGAGCACCGAGCGGTTGGTTTGCCCAGCTTATCCAGGGCCGCTTCGAAGGATCGCTTGGCAATCCGGCTTACGTAGCGCCATATTTAATGTTTGCGATGTTTTTCGCTGCCTATTTATGGATTACGGGAGGAAGAAAGGAGGAGGACGGAAGACGGAGGACGCTTCGGAATTGGGGATATGGGATCCTTATCGTGGCGTTCCTGCTCTTTTTCGCATTATCCCAGACCCGCGGCGCTTTTGTCGGTTTAGTGGCTGGTATTTATGCTTTGCTGGTTTATTTTGGATATCAACAGCCGCGTTATCGGAAACTGATCCTTGGTATTCTGGCCGTCCTATTCCTGGTTGGCGGAATTATCGTCCATTATGTCCATCAGGAATTTTTGGTTAACCCGCAGAGCCTTTTGAGCGCAATCCCCGGCATCCGGCTTTTTGATTTGCCATTGAATAACAGCGTTCTTGCAATTGGGTGGATCGGCGCCATGCTGTTCGCGGCCATTGTTATGTTTGCCCGGGAAAGGAAATGGCTGTGGTGGGCACTCGCCGCGCTGATCGTGGTTGCGGCCATTGGCAGCTTGTATGTAATATCCATCGGCCGTTTTCCTTCCTTTAAAGATCCGACAACTGTCACGCGATTCTGGGTCTGGGGCGAGGCCTGGCAGGCATTTTTGGCACGGCCGGTTCTTGGCTGGGGTCCCGAAAATTTCACGGCGCCTTTCGACAAATATTTCAATCCGAATTTTTACGTCCCCGGCCAGAATACTGAAACCTGGTTCGACCGTGCCCACAGCGTATTCTTCGATTATCTTGCCGAAACCGGGATTCTTGGCCTCCTCGCTTATATCAGCATGTTTGTCCTGTTTTACATTGAATTTTTCAAACGGCGGGGACGAAGGACGGAGGGCGGAGAGCCGAGGGCGGACCATACGCTTGCCCAGACGCTCGTGAATGGCATTTTCTTTACCATGCCGATCGCATATCTCGTTCAGGGCGTTGCCATTTTCGATGTGCTGCCGATGTACATTCCGTTATTCATGTTCTTGGCGTTCAGCAATTTCTATTTCAGGGAACATAAAGCATAACCCATGAACCGCACCGCAAAACAAGTCATTGCCGTCATAGCTTCACTTTTTCTCGCCTTTTTGGCGGTTTACGGTTCCTATCTTCCGATGCGGAAGGCGGAGATCTTTATCGGCACTTTGCAGAGTTTCCAGACGCAGCCGGTAAGCTCCCTGCAGGAACTTGAAACCCGCCTTGAAGTGCCGCTCAACTATCCTTCGCCAATCGGCCAGGAAGAATTGGTGCGGAATACGGCGAACAGCGTCTTGAGTTTCATCCAACAGGGTACGGATGCGACGACAACAGCCCAGCTGATTTCGTTCCTGAACCAGTATTACGATCCGATTATCGTGCGGGGGAAGGGCATGAGTTTCGAGCAGGATCTTTACCTTCTTGGCGCAATCAATGAAATTGCCTTCACGCGGACCGGAAATCCGATTTACCTGCAATCGTCCCTGCGGTACTATGGCGAGGGCGTGCAGCTTGGGCCGAATCGGCCGCAACCGCTCTACGGGCTCTATGATGTTTACCGGTTTGCGGGCGATGCTACGGATACGATTGCGGTTGCCGAGCGGATCCTGCAGCTTTGGCCGAATGACCCGAATATAAAGAACGGTTTGGCGCAATTCCTCCAATCAGTGGAGAAACCGACGACATCCGGTAAAAAATAGGGTAATGGAAAGGCCGTCGTATTCGTGATAACCTTCTTCGTATGAAGAAGGTTTTTGTTTCCGGGACGTATGATATCCTGCATGCCGGCCACGTTCAATTTTTCGAGGATGCGAAACGGCTCGGCGGCCATCTTACCGTTTGTTTCGCGAGCGATGAGGTCCTTAAAATGTATAAAGGAAGGGAACCTTCACTGCCGGCGGACAATAAAAAGGTCCTGATCGGTTCGTTGTCATGCGTCGATAAGGTGGTATCAAGTTCCGACCTCCATCCGATTTTTGATTTCATAACCCACCTTAAAAACGAGAAACCGGATATTCTTGCGGTCACCGAAGACGATAAGTTTAAGGACAAAAAAAAGGACCTTTGCGCGCAATTGGGGATTGAATTTGCGGTCTTGCCCAAACGGAACCTGGCGACTCCCGTTTCGACTACCAGGATATTGCAGCATCTGGCCGGAAAGGAAAGAGTTCCTCTGCGGGTTGACTTTGCCGGAGGATGGCTGGATGTTCCGCGGTTTGCAAGGCCGGGCTCCTTTATCGTAAACTGCGCTATTTCGCCATTGGTTTCAAGCGATTCCTGGCCGTATGAATTAAGCGGCGGATTGGGGGGGTCGGCGGCCCATGCGTTGCTTGCCATTAAGAATGGCGTATCTTCCGAACTCAATTTGGGCGTTGGCTGGCAGGATCCTGCCGTCATTGAGGAGACGGGCCTTTGCGTGTGGCGTTCCGGGAAAAAACCCGTGCTTGATTTCAAAATGAACCCGGATATTTTGCTTGGCGGCAGGATGTTGATTTTTTATACCGGCAAAGGGCATTATACGCCGGATCTTGCCAAGCTGAAGCGTGACTTCGACCTTATTTGCCGGGCGGGGAAAACGGCGCGGGACGCAGTTATCAAATCAGACCTTTCTCTTTTAGCGCGCGCGATTTCCATGAGCTATCGTGCGCAGCTTGGTGAAGGCATGGAAAAACTTCCTGATTTCGAACATTGTTTGGCGAAGAAATATTTGGGCGGCGGCCATGGCGGATACGCGTTGTATCTTTTTGCCGATAAGGCGCACCGTGACCGTGCCTCAAAACGGAAAGGGACGAAGAAAATCGAGCCGTATTTGAAGGGCGAAACCATATGATTACGGTTTTTTTGCGGGGCGGATTGGGCAACCAAATGTTCCAGTACGCGCTCGGCTTGCATTTGGCAAAACGCAACCGAACGGAGCTTCGCCTTGATGCTTCTTTCCTGAACGACCGTTTTCCGCGGCGGCAGTTTACCTATCGCGCGTACGATTTGGATGTTTTTGATATCAACCCGGCGTTTACCCGGTTGTCGAAAATCTCAGGCAGGATTCCGGTTCCCGGCTTGTGGCTCGGCGCGGATCTCGCGCTCGCCCGTATTGAAAATGCCTTGGGCGTCCGGAAAATCATCAAAGAAAAAAAGGATGGCGCTTTTGATCCCTCCGTTTTCCTCACTCCGCCCTCCGCTTTCCTTTATGGCTTTTGGCAAAGCGAGAAATATTTTATCGATATTGCCGAAGACGTCCGCAGGGCGTTCCGGTTCCGTTATTCGATCGAAGGGGAGGCGGTCCGCATTGCCGAACAGATTGCTGCAACCGATTCGGTTTCCGTGAATGTCCGCCGCGGCGATTATCTTTTATCGGCGAACCTCAAGCGGCTTGGTGAAACCACGCTTTCCTATTACGGGCGTGCGGCGGCGCACATAGCTGATCGCGTCCGCAGCCCTCATTTTTTCGTCATTTCGGACGATATTGCCTGGTGCCGCGAGCATCTTCGGCTTGGATTTCCGACGACCTACGTGAGCGCTACGTCCGGCGGATATAAGCAAAATTTTCATTTGCAGCTTATAGCGCAATGCAAACATAACATTATCGCGAATAGCACCTTTGGCTGGTGGGGCGCCTGGCTGAACCAAAATCCCGGCAAGATCGTGGTTGCGCCGAAAATTTGGCATCCGGGGTTGGAGCGGGATGATATCGTGCCGGAGAGGTGGATTAGATTATAGCTGACAACTAATAACTGCCAACTGACAACTGCCGACTGGCAACGGATAACGGATATCATCAGTGTTATAATCAAATTATGAGCGAACGGCTGAGGAATGTTTTCCAGTGGCCTGAGTTTCGGCCGGCGTGGTACCTTTTGGTTGCCGCGATTGCGGTGTTTTTGGTGGGCGTTTTTGAGTTGCCGGCGCTTTGGGTTTTAACTCAGACCATTTTGCTCGCTCTCATTGTCGCCTTCACCTTTTTGGGGATTTATAAGGGCGCCACGGCGGAGCGGGCTGCCGCAGTGGAGCACGGCGAATTGGAAGGGATATTGGCGAGTACGGTTGACGCTTTGGTTTTATATGACAGCCGTTTCCGGATCGTTTTTTGGAATCCCGCCGCCGAACGGCTTTTTAAAATTTCCGCGAGGGATGCCCTCGGGCACGTGATTTCGCCGCAGGATATGCAGCGGCCGGCGTGGTGCGCATTGGCTCAAGTCGTTTTTCCCACTCTCGCGCCGCGCATTGTTTTCCAGTCGAAAGAAGGTGAATTTCCGCAGACCATCGACCTTTCTCTTGCCGATCCTCCGTTGGAGCTTCGCGTCATTACGGCTCCGGTGCAGGACGCGCAGGGGCGCGCAGCGGTGTTCATTAAAGTAGTCCACGATCGTACGCCGCAAATCGCCGCGCTCCGTTCGAATATAGAATTCATCACTGTTGCGTCCCACCAGCTCCGTGGGCCGATCACCGATATTTCTTGGGCCCTCCAAGTGGCGAGCGAAGACCGGCAGCTGGACGATTCGATCAGGCCCGTCATTGATAATGCCTACGCGGCAAGTAAAAATCTCATCAAGCGGATTGAGGATCTTTTGGATGTTGCCCGCATAGAAGAGGGCAAGGTCGGGTATATTTTCAACGAATCCGATATCGCCGATTTCGTCGGCGGCGTGCTGGCGGGCGTGCTTCCGCAGGCGCGGAAGACCGGCATTAAATTATATTTTGACAGGCCATCGGAACCGTTGCCGCATGTTTTCATTGATGAAAAGCGTCTTTCGGCTGCAGTGACCAATCTGCTTGAAAATGCCATCCGCTATAACGTTGAGAACGGCGAGGTTGTGGTGCGAGTGGATCAAGTGCCGGGGCAGCCATTTGTGGAGGTGAGCATTAAGGACACCGGCATCGGGATTCCTCCCGGAGCTATTCCAAACCTGTTTGTAAAATTCTATCGGGCGGAAAATGCGGTACAGGCGCAGACAGAGGGGACGGGCATCGGTTTGTTTATTGCGAAAAATGTTATTGCGGCGCATGGTGGCGAGATTAAAGTTGTATCGGAGCTGAACCGCGGGACGACGATGACGTTTACGCTGCCGACGGATCGCGCGCTTGTGCCGCAAGGGGAGATAGGGCCGGAAGGATTCCTCCTGTAGGCATTCCGCAAATCGATATAAGGTTGCGGCTGAAAGCTGGCGCGGCATTTTGAAACTGCTGTCATCCGCGCGCAAACCATGGTCCGCAGCCGTCCAATTCGGCTGCAAAAATTCGGGTCCCCCGCGGCAAGCACGACCCCAAATTTTTGCTAGCCGAATTGTTCCGGTTGCGTCCTTGGTTTGCAGCGCGTCCGCCAGAAGGTTTCAAAACGCCGCGCCAGCTTTCAGCCGTCACGTATCGGATTTACGGATGCCTGCGCTCGTCATTTTCAAGGAAAGGTAGCGGCCGGAACGATTTTCCGGCCGTCCATAATTGAACTGCTATTTTCTGCATTTCGCGAAGACGGAGATTAAAGCGGCGAAGAAGAAGCCGCTGTTTGAATGTCTTGGATAATCTGATTCGGATCGGTATTGAGCGCATAGCTAGCCCAAGCTCGGACCAGCGGGCTTTCGCTGTGCTGGTATCGCTGTAAAATTTGCATCGCTATCGAATGTTCGGGCTCTGGGCCGTTGATCCTCAAAAGCATCAGTCCACCATGCAGCGCGTCGCTTTGGAGTATTGGCTCATCGGTATTGATAGCATTGAGCATAAAGTTATAATCATCTGTCGTCATGAACGATTCTATTGTCGTTTTTACAAAGGCCGAATCATTTAACTGAGGGTTTTTCAAGGACGCTAGTGCTGCGTTCGCGCTCGTAAACGCAATATCTAGGCTGCTAAACTTATTCGCATTTTGTTTTATTGCGGTTATTTCTTGTTGATATTTCAAAAAAACATCTTTTTGGCTGATATTACCATGACCATCGTAAAATGAAATCAGGGCTGGAACAGCCGACTCTTCCACTTTTTCACCGATGAGCCATTGAATCATCGTAGCATCTTTTGCTTCTTCCATTTTCCTTCCCCAAACGATCAAGGCTTGTAACAAAAGTTCTGCTCTTCTGGGATTGCTCGAGCTACTATAAGTGTTGGCAAGAATAATCATTCGTCTGGTAAATCGCAGGGTGTTCGCCGGACTGAATGGTGATGGTACATCTGAAATTGGTGTCTTCGGAATAGGAAAATGTTCAGGGGAAAAAGAGAAATTCTGTTTAGCAGCCATTGTCATCAAAAATTGCTCATCTTGCGTTCCAAGATTAATCTTATTTTCATCAGACCCGCCATAAACGTTATCCCATGTGCCGCTCACGTGATGAAAAATTGGGGTGGGCGTATCGTAGCCGAAATACATTATATAGTCGTCAGCTCCATTTCCGGGTTGGTTTGGAATTTTAATTCCGAGATCAGCAAGAGAAGTTTGGTGTTGTAAACCGAAACTCGGAGTTGTTGTCGCACTAAAATTAGCAAGGTTAACTGCCGAAGTCGCATTCCTTTCCTGAACATATGTGTACATAAATTCTCCTAAAAAGCGAACTTCTCCGCCAGTTATGATGTCCGTTATTGCCAGGAGGGCAATTATTAAAATAATTGGCAGAATAAGGAAATTAAAAAGTCGCCGCTTAAAAAAGCTCGGCTTGTTTGCCGGACTGGGAGGGGCGGGAACAATCGCTGGCGGATCTTGCGGAGGCAAATCCATAAAGGTATTTTAACACTTTCTGCTTTTTGATTTCTTGGTAGTGCCGGAGTGCACGCGCCTACACTCGTCATTTTCAGTTGAAAAGGTAGCGGCCGGAGCAATGCTCCGGCCGTCTATTTATCATCTCGGCCTTTGAGCCGGGATCCTTGCTTCCCAAATTTTATCGTCATCCCGAGGCATTCGTCACCATGTTCGCTCACTTGATAGGCAATGTTAATTATTTTTCCCTTTCGGGCTATTCCTTTTAATAGTAATTGGTAATCGATTTTATCCCTAAAAAGAAGATTAATAATAACCAAGTATTTGGTTTTTATGGAAAAAAGTGAAGCCAATATGTCCGCGAATTTGTTTTTCCCGAATTTTTCGGCTTCGCCGAGGAAAAGATGTGCGAGGACAAGATCAACTTTCCGGTTCCTGAAGTTTTTGATGTCGCTTTCGATGATTTTGTAGTTCTTTTCCGGCACGCACTCCAAAATCGGCTGGATTTTCCGCTCGTCGCCGGGGTAGACGACGGCCTGAACTATATTTTTGGGAAATCGATGCGCTAAATAATGGATGCTTGTCCGTCCGGCACCCATATCAATAACCTTCTTTATTTCAGGATTCCTGATGTCCGCGAAGAGGGTATCCAGGAGTTTTTTCTGTGATTTGCTGATT
Source organism: Patescibacteria group bacterium (assembly GCA_028865305.1). GTDB lineage: Bacteria > Patescibacteriota > Minisyncoccia > UBA6257 > 2-01-FULL-56-20 > REEB161. Next base: position 55,949 of record JAGWKM010000001.1, read on the forward strand.
TTCCATGCCGACATGGCCTCATAATAGCACTGTTTTCGGTTTAATTTTGTAATTCTGTCGCAAAAGGAATTATTAAATAATCTTTATTTTTTCTTTAGAAAAAATTAGCCCCCATCCCGAAACTACGCCGCCCGCGCTCCTGGCCAAATGCCGCAAGGGCTAGGCGCAAGAAAATGTCGTACTCTCCGTACGGCATTTTTGCGGCAACAACGGCCTTGCGGCATTTGGCCGGAGCCCTCCGGGTCGCGGCTGATGTGCGTGAGGGCGTCGTTATTCCTCGGAGCCAGGGCCCGCTCTTGTCTCCGAGGAAAGCCTAGCCCTCGCGTACATCAGCCCGCAACGCGGGCTGGATTATTTTGGAGATGGGGGCTGATATCACAGCCAGCCTACCACCTGGCAATTCGGAGTCCGAATCTCCGCCGCTCCACAATTGGTGGATGCCGGATGGCCTGACATCCATAGCACGGCGCATACTATGGATATCAAGATAGTAGGCTGGTGTGGCGCCTTAACGCACCACTTTCAAGAGCCGGGTTTCCGCCCGGTTTTTGAGTTGCATCCCAAACCGCTTAGAGTATAATTGAGAACGAAATGGCACGCCGACCGAAGAAAACCGCACAGGGCCGGAGGACGAAATATATTTTCATCTCCGGAGGTGTGATGTCGTCGGTTGGGAAAGGCATTGCGGCGGCCTCTATCGGTAAAATTCTCCAGGCACGCGGCTTTGAGGTCACCGCCATCAAAATCGATCCCTATGTGAATGTCGACGCGGGCACCATGAACCCCACCGAACACGGTGAGGTTTTTGTTTTGGACGACGGCATGGAATGCGATCAGGATATGGGCAATTACGAGCGGTTTCTCGACCGGGATTTGAGCCGGGCGAATTATATGACGACCGGCAGCGTTTATTTGGACCTTATCACGCGCGAACGGAATCTTGAGTTCCGCGGCCGCTGCGTGAATGTGGTGCCCGATGTGCCGCTTGAGGTTATCCGCAAAATTGAGCTTGCCGCAAAGAAAACGAAGGCGGATATCGTGCTCGTCGAGATCGGCGGCACGGTCGGCGATTATCAGAACCTACTCTTCCTCGAAGCGGTCCGATTGCTGAAATTCAAGCAGCCGCACGACGTGCTCTTGGCGCTCGTGAGCTACATCCCGTCGCTTTCCGGCGGCGGCAACGAATTAAAGACGAAACCGACGCAGCATGCGGTGCGCAACCTGAATTCCGCCGGTTTGCTGCCGGACCTCGTCATAGCCCGCGCCGCGGTTGCCCTCGACAAGAAGCGCAAGGAAAAACTGGAATTCATGTGCGGCCTCGAAAAGGGGTCGGTGATTTCCGCGCCGGATGTTTCAAGCGTTTACGACGTGCCGCTCAATTTTGAAAAAGATAAGATCAGCGACCAGATTTTGGAAAAACTGGATTTGATTTCCCGGAAGCGCGACCTGAAGGAATGGCGGCGGCTGTCGTCCGTGGTGCACAACGCGAAGCAAACGGTGCGCATCGGCATTGTCGGAAAATATTTCGGCACCGGCAGGTTTATTCTGACGGATTCGTACATTTCCGTGATCGAGGCGGTGAAGCACGCGGCCTATGCTGTGAAGCGCAAACCGATATTGGAATGGGTTGATGCGGAGGAATTCGAAAAACGTCCGCAGAAGGTACAGGAGCTTTCGAAGTATGGTGGTATTATTGTGCCGGGCGGATTCGGATCGCGCGGCGTGGAGGGAATCATCAATGCCATCCGCTATTGCCGCGAGAAAAAGATCCCATATTTCGGTTTGTGCTACGGCATGCAGCTCGCGGTCGTCGAATTCGCGCGGCACGTGGCCGGTCTGAAGCGGGCGCATACGACGGAGATCGACAAAAAGACGCCGGAGCCGGTGATTGACATCATGGCGGACCAGAAGGAAAAGCTCGCGGTCAAAAATTATGGCGGTACCATGCGCCTTGGCGCCTATCCGGCCATTCTGAAGAAGGGCAGTATTGCTTTCAGAGCGTATGGCGGCAAGCGGCAGATTTCGGAGCGGCATCGGCACCGGTACGAGGTCAATCCGCAGTATATTGACCGGATAGAAAAGAAGGGCTTGGTTTTTTCCGGCACATCGCCCGACCGCCGCCTGATGGAAATCGCCGAATTGCCGGCCGATAAGCATCCATTCTTCTTGGGCACCCAGTTCCATCCTGAATTGAAAACCCGCCCCATCGGCGGCCATCCCTTATTCAAAGAATTCATGAAAGCGGCGGCGAAGCGGAGCGCATTGATCGTGCCGGCATCATTTTCAAGACTTCCCTTGCGGGCGCGGGTTCTGGCGAAAAAGAAATAACGGAGAATGGAGTACGGAGTATGGAGAATGAATGTCCCATTCTCCATTCTCCATTCTCCATTCTCCATTCTCCATTCTCCATGATCATCTTCCTCTATGGTTCCGACGACTATCGCCGGATCCAAAAGAAACGCGAATTGATTGCCGAGTTCGAGAAGAAGCATTCCGGTTTGGGTATCGGCAATTTTGATTTTGCGGCCAAGGAGGGGATTGATGCCTTCGAGGGGTTCATGCGCAACCAGTCCATTTTTGAAACCGCGAAGCTTGCAGCCATAGACAATGCTTTTGAAGCCGATGCGAAACAGCTTGCAAAATTGCTTCAGCCGTTTCTGAACGATAAAGCGGCCAGCATTTTACTCGCGGAGCGGGAAAAACCGGTGAAGGCGCTCGGATTCCTCATCGAGAAGCCGGCATTTTTCCAAAAATTTGAGAATTTGGAAGGCGCCGCGTGGGAACAGTTCATCAATGCGGAAGCAAAAGATTCGGGCTTGCATCTCGCTTCCGATGCCGTCCGTTTTCTCGCTGCCGTTTACCAAGGCAATTCCTGGGCGCTTGCGACTGAACTCCGAAAATTGAGCGCGTGGGGCATGGGGCGGCCTATCAGTAAAAAGGATTTGGACATGCTGGATCTCGAAGCGGCGCCAAACTATTGGATGCTGTTGAATGGCATGAAAGCGCCCGATGTCCGGACGCGTTTGTACGCATTTGAAAAATTGATGGCGTTGAACGATCCGCCGGCGAAATTATTCAACATTCTGGCTTCGCAATGGAATGCAAAACTTGCGCAGTTCGCCGAGTATGATTTTGCGGTTAAATCCGGGAAACTGGAATACGACGATGCATTGCTGGATGCCATTTTGTAAATGTTAAAATCTGGTTAAAATTTTCGAGGCGCATAACTTGCGGCCGTGAATGGGTTGCGCGCGCGGATCAAAAAGAACAAAACCGGCTGTAAGCCGGTCTTTTCCTCTTTTCCTGTTTTTTTATTTTATCTTGCCAGTTTTAACGCGAGGCGGGATTTGAGGCGGGCGGCTTTATTTTTGGCGATGACATTCGTTTTTGCCGCTTTGTCGAGCGCCTTAAAGATCGCCGGAAGTTTGGCCTTGGCATCGTCTGTCTTTTTCCCCGCGATCATTTTGCGGTACGAAACGATGAGCTTCTTATAAGCTTCTTTTTTCAGGATATTGCGCGACCGGCGGGTGCGGTTTTGTCGGAGCGCTTTTTTAGCGGAAGAAGTGATAGGCATGGAATGAAACAAGGAGTAAGGAACCAAGAACAAGGAACCTGCTCCGAATACGAAGTAAGAATACAGGAAAGCTGGAAGAATGGCAAGTGAGTTGACGGAAGACTGGTAATTATGTAATTTTTTCGGCAGGAGTTTGACCTTATGCATATTCAGTTTCGGGTGGACAAATCTTTCTTTTTTATTTCACCCCGAATCCCCAAAGCCGATATTTTGGCTTTTGTGAACAGTCTGTTAGGTTCACTGCGGCATAGGTTAGCTGAAGGATTCGATGTTGGGTACGACGTTAATTTTGGCGGTGTCGATAATTTCGGCGTTGATATATTGCTTTCCGTTGACGACAACCAGAATTTGTCCAACGAGGAAGTCGCCGCAATAATCACCGGATTCGAGAGAAACATTTCGCCACGTTTGGAAGTTGGTAAGCGATACCGTATCAAAATCCAGCGCGAGGGGAAGGTTTTTACCGGTATGGCGGGTACTCAAATCGGTCTGCCGGCCGGTCTCCGGCGCGATGCCTGATTTCTTTGTATTCATTTTTAAGTTGCCGAAAGGCGGCTCTTTTTTGTCCGCGCTCAAATCGGGCGATGGCGCAACGGCGGGATGCGCCTTTCGAGACAACCTCGGAGGCAGGTTGGCTTGGTCCGCGCGTTATCCGCGCGAAGCGCGACGCGCGGCAACCTGCCGAGAGCTTACGCGCGGCACCGCTGGAGTGCCGCGACGCCGTGTCTTGAAAGGCGCATCCCGCCGTTGCGCCATTCATTTATGTATGATTTGAGCGCGGAGCGTGGGGAGCGTGGTTCCCGGCCTTCGCTGAGATGACAGAACGGGCGTATAATACAGGTATGCTCTACGGCGTTTTCGGGAAAATAGCTCTGAAATCCGACAAATTTGCCGTCATCGAAACCGGCGGGCTGGGCCTTAAGCTTTTTATGGCCGCGCGGACGATTGCCGCGCTTCCGCGCGAAGGAAGCGACGTGAGGGTATTTTCCTATTTGCATATGCGTGAAGACGGTCTGGAACTTTATGGTTTTGGTTCCGAAAAAGAGCTGACGTATTTTGAAATGCTTATTTCCGTCTCCGGCGTCGGGCCGAAATCCGCGCTTGCCATTCTGGATATCGCAAACCTCGACGAGCTTGCAGCAGCCATCAAAGAAGGCCGGCCGGACCTTTTGACGCGCGCCTCGGGCATCGGCCGCAAAACGGCGGAGCGCATCATTTTGGAACTGAAGTCGAAAGTGCAGTCGGCAAAATCCGGTTTGGTCGTCGAAAAAATGGAAGGAGACGCGGATTTGATAGAGGCGCTTTCGAATCTGGGCTATCGGCGCGAGGAAGCGCGGGCGGCACTCGGGAAGGTGGATGTGAAAGTTGCCGGAATTGAGGAGCGGCTGAAAGAAGCCTTGAAAATCTTAGGAAGGAAATAGTTTTCAATTTGCAATTTTCAGTTTTTTTTTCAATCAATAAACCTCCAATATTAAATTTTTATTAAATAAATAGGATTAGATTCGACGATCGTCGAATCTAATCCTGTGCCAAAAGAATCAATGTTTCCATTGAAAAATGAACCCTCGAAAATTTATTGAAAACTGAAAATTATAAATTAAAAACTAATCAACCCCTGATTCCGGCTCGGAGGCCGGGATGACAAAAAAACCGATGTCCAGACTAAAAAAAATTTTCTACAACTTTCCCGGTCTCTTTTCGACTTACCATTTCCTCTGGGCGTGGGCGGGCGCAAGGTTGCACGGTCATCCAAGCGGGAAAATTTTTGTCATCGGTGTTACCGGTACGAAGGGCAAGACGACGACCTTGGAGCTCGTGAATGCGGTACTTGAAGCCGCTGGCAAAAAGACCGCGCTCCTTTCCTCGCTCCGCGAAAAGATCGGTGATGAAAGCCGCAAAAACACGGCAGGCAATTCCATGCCCGGCCGCGGTTATATCCAAAAGTTTTTGGATCGCGCCGTCCGGGCCGGCTGCAGCTACGCGCTCGTTGAAGTTACCTCGCAAGGCGTCGTTGCTCATCGGCATCGCTTCGTCGATTGGAATATGGGAGTTTTCACGAACATCCATCCCGAGCACATTGAATCGCATGGCTCGTTCGAGAATTACCGCAAGGCGAAATTGGATTTTTTAAAATACGTCCTCAAAAAAGGCGGTATGGTTTTCATCAACCGCGACGATCCGTCTTATGCCTTCATGAAACTGGCGCTCGAAGGCAGGGCGATGGAATTCACAAAAGAAGACGATTGGCTCAAAAATTATTTGCCAAAACTGCAAACGCCGGTCCGGTCGGCGGCGGGATCCGCGCGGAAATTCTGGCTGAGCGGTTTCAACGAAGAAAACATTGCCGTTGCGGCTGCGATCGCGCACGAATTGGGCATCAATGACCGCATTGTCGAACAGGGGATTATGGGCTTCCAGGGCGTGCCGGGCCGGATGGAATTCGTATCGGCGGGCGGTTATACGGCAATCGTCGATTATGCCCACACGCCGGAGTCGCTCGAGGCGGCGTATGGTGCGGCGCGGAGCGTTATGGAAGACAGGGGGCAGGGCGCATCCTCTAAGCTTATCTGCGTTCTCGGTGCGGCGGGCGGCGGGCGCGACAAATGGAAGCGGCCCGAATTCGGTAAAATCGCGGCGCATTATTGCGACCGGATCATTTTGACGGACGAAGATCCGTACGATGAGGATCCGGAAAAGATTTTAGATGAAGTGGAGGAAGGCATCAAATCGGTGCCTTACCCGCGCCCCGAGGTGCTGCGGATCCTGGACCGCCGGAAAGCGATCGAGCGAGCGGTGTGGTTTATGAATGAAGGCGATCTCGTGATCGGCACGGGCAAAGGCAGTGAAGATTGGATTCATGTGGCGAAAGGGAGGAAAATCCCGTGGAGCGAGCGGCGCGCGTTCGAAGACGCGCTCTTGGGTAAAAAATGAAGATACTTTTTTCGCCGCTCCGCGGAGCGGCGTCCCATTGGCACGGGCGTCGATGGGATTAAGCTCCATTCTCTTCCTCGTGGAGTGGAGTTTTAGTCCGGAGAGAGATAAAAAAAGCGCACCCGGAGGCGCGCGCGAAACGTTTTTTGAAAAATGGTTGTTCAATTCACCCTCCTTTGCGGAGGCGTGAATCCCGGCGGGCAGAGCGGTTCCCGCCGCGGGTAATTGGGGCACCGCAGGATTGCCTGGGGATTTTTAGCTGCCGTTTGTTTGGGTGAGGCGGATGGGGAGGGGGGCGTGGTCGGGTTCGGTTTTTTGATCCCCCATTCGCGAGCGAGTCGGGCTACTTCTTGGTTCATATCGCTCATTCACCACCTCGGTCATCGTCCGAAGGCGAACCGGTAATTCACATACTGGCCGCGGTGATTCCCGCGCCGCGGGCAGAGCCGCCGCGCGAGAAAAGCCATCATCGGCCGGATCCTTCTCGGCGTTGCCACCTCCCTGAATTGACAGCGGAGGAATCTCCGCATGGCGTTTATTCGCACCCTCAGATACCTCGCGTTTCGAGGTGCTGCCATTTTCTCTTTCTCCTTGGTTTTTCTCCACCAAAGTTGGGGCTTTGATTATCCTATAGTGATCCCAACTTCATGTCAAATTCATTCAATTCTTAGGCCGATCCCTAAAATCCATGTTAAAATACATTCATGGAACTTACTTTTTACGGCGGCGTCGGGGAGGCGACCGGGGCGAATTATCTTTTGGAACAAGGGACAAGGGACAAGGAGCAGGGAAACTCCCGAATCATGATCGATTGCGGATTGCACCAGGGCAGCCACTATGCCGAAAAGGAAAATTTCGAACCGTTCCCGTACGATCCCAAAACCGTCGCCGCGGTTTTCATCACGCACGCGCACTTGGACCATATCGGCCGTTTGCCGAGCTTAGTGAAGGCGGGATTCACGGGCAAGATTTATTCAACGTCCGCAACGAAGGATTTTGCGGAGCTTATGCTCCTGGATTCCGAGCACATCCTGGCAAAGGAGGCCGAGCGCGAACATAAGGCGCCGCTCTATACGACTGAAGATGTCCATCGGGTTATGGCTTTATGGCACCGGTTGGGCTATCACCAGGCGGTTTCCATCGGCGAATTTTCCGTTGAGGCGTTCGACGCGGGCCATATTCTCGGGTCTGCGAGCTACCGGGTCAAGGCCGGCGGGAAATCGGTCGTCTTTTCCGGCGACCTCGGCAATTTTCCGGCGCTCATCATCAGACCCACGGAGCCGGTCGATGCCGCTGACTATTGCGTAGTCGAATCCACCTACGGCGATCGGATGCACGAATTCGTTGACCGGCGCCGCGAAATGCTGGAGCGCGCCGTTGAGGACACGGTGAAATCCGGCGGGACCTTGATGATTCCCACGTTCGCGCTCGAGCGTACGCAGGAAATGCTTTACCATTTGCACCAGCTGTTTGAAGAAGGCCGCATTCCGCGCGTGCCGGTGTTCATCGATAGCCCTTTGGCGATCAAATTGACTTCGATTTACAAAAAATACGAAGGATCGTTCAATGCCGAAACGCGGGCAGTCGCGGAATCCGGCGACGATATCCTGAATTTTCCCGGATTGCGGTTGACGCTCACAACCGAACAATCCAAGGAGATCAACGGCGCACCTTCGCCGAAAATCATCATTGCGGGCTCCGGCATGTCGAACGGCGGCCGGATTTTACACCATGAAATGCGGTATCTCTCGGATCCAAAGAGCGCGATTATCTTTGTCGGCTATCAGGCGCAGGGCTCGCTCGGCCGGCTGATTCTTGATGGCGCGAAAGAGGTGCGGATCTTGGGAGAGGCGGTGCCGGTGCGGTGCAAAGTGGTCAATATCCCCGGATATTCCGCGCATGCGGACCAGTCGCGCTTAATGGATTGGGTCGGGCGCATGAAGGGGTCGCTTAAAAAAGCGTTCGTAGTCCAGGGCGAAGAGCAGTCGAGCTCCGTTTTGGCGGCAAAGATCCGGGATGAACTCGCAATCGATGCGGAAATGCCGAAGGCGGGAGAAAGCGTGGAGTTGTAGGATGAGGTGCGACCTGCTGATTTACGCATGGTACGGATTTACTAATTACCAATCTCGCCAATGCCGGCTTCCTGCAATTCGTACAGTTCGTATAGTAGCAGGTTATTCCCTGGATTTGTTGATGACAGAAAGAATTACTTCAATATAATTACAATATGGATAACAAATCGCAAACCCTGAAATACAAAATCGCCGTTTCCGGCGCCGCTGAAACTGAATTCATGCCACCGGATGCCTTGCCACGGGCCGAAATGATCGGCCGGGCTATCGCAAGACACGGATTGGTCACGGTGACGGGAGCGACGACCGGCGCTCCTTACTGGGCCGCCAAGGGCGCCAAGGCGGAAGGGGGACTCGTCATCGGCATTTCGCCGGCCTCCACCAAGCGCGAGCATGAGAAGACCTATGGTTTGCCGACGGAATATCACGACCTCATCATCTACACCGGCTTCGGCTATTCCGGCCGGAACCTGCTCTTTACGCGCGCGGCGGACGCCGTCATCACGGTTGCCGGGCGCATCGGCACCCTGAACGAGTTCACGGATGCTTTCGAAGATAAGAAGCCGCAGGGCGTTTTATTGCATGCCGGCGGCACGACCAATTTGGCGGAGGAAATTTTGAAGGAGGCGCATCGCGGGATGGGAAAGGTCGTTTTCGATTCCGATCCGGAATCGCTTGTTAAGAAGGTCCTTGCAATGATAGAAAAAGAGGAGCAGGAAAGGGAAATCGAATGACCAACGGCAAATGAACGGGGCAAATAACATGAAAAAGAAAACCAAAAAAACAAAAAAGGCTGCGAAGCCAAAAAAGAAAGCAGTGAAGGCGAAAAAAAAGACGGTGAGGAAAGTTCCAAAAGTCCCGAAGCCGATCGGAACGGTCACTCATTTTTATAACGAGATCAGCGTGGCAATCGTGAAGTTCAAGGAACCGGTTCTGCTTGGTGCCAACCTTCATTTCAAAGGCGCCACGACCGATTTCGAGCATTCGGTCAAATCGATGCAGTTGGACCACAAACCCATCTTAAAAGCTCCGAAAGGGAAGCTCGTCGGCATCAAAGTGAAAAAGCGCGTGAGGGAAGGAGACCTCGTTTTGAAATGACGGATGCCAAATGGCTAATGTAAAAACAGTATTGATTATTGCGGCGGCGACTATCGGGAGCGGGGTTTTTGCTTTGCCTTATCTTTTTGAGACCGCCGGCTGGGCACTCTGTTTGCTCTATTATTTAATCTGGGCCGCCGTCGTCATCGGCGCGCAGGCGGTATATTTGAAAACGCTGGAAGCCGTCGATGAGCGCGAGCGGCTCTTGGGGCTTGCCCGGAAATATTTCGGGCGCTTCGGTTTTTGGGTCGGCTTTTTTGCCATCGTGGTCGGGCTGCTTTTGAGCTTCGTCATTTTCCTTCTTCTCGGTTCGCAGTTCGTCCATCTTTTGCTTCCTCAAGTTGTTGGTTATTGGCCGCTGGCCATTTTCTGGTTCCTCATTTCCGTTCCCGTCCTCCTCCGCGACCGGCGCGCTACGAATTTTGAAATGGTTGGCGTAGTTTGCGTGGCGGCGCTTATCCTGTTTATTTTTATCGCTTCGCGCTGGTCAGTCGCGCTGCGCCCTGCGCCGCCGCTTATTACGGCAAATTATTTCCTCCCGCTTGGTATAATCCTCTTCACGCTTGCCGGTTGGACAGGGGTGGAGCCGGTGTTTGAAACAAGGAGCAGGGGACAGGGAACAAGGAATAAGGAAATTGCATCGCTCGCTATTGGAACGATTCTTGCGGTCATGCTCTATATTCTGTTTACGGTCGGCATACTGAACTCCGCGCCGCAGGTTGTTCCGGATACCATTTCGGGACTCGTGAGCTGGCCGGTTTGGAAAAAGGATCTTGTTGCGCTGGTCGGCCTGGTTGCCCTCTGGACGGTTTCCATGCCGATTGCGCACGAAATCCGTAACGCGCTCGAGAAGGATTTGAAGTGGAACCCGGTTTCATCAAAGCTCGTCATCATCGGCTTGCCGCTTGCCGTCGTTCTTTCCGGGCTTAATAATTTTTTAACCGTGCTTGGATTTGCTGGCGGCGTTTTTATCAGTATTCAGTATCTGCTGATAGTCGCCGTCGGACGCAAGACGCTCCGGCTTTCGCAAGCGCAAAAGGCGCTGCTTGACGTCGCAGCTCTTGTCTTCCTGGTTGCCGCGGTTTATTCTGTGTATGCGTTTATCTGAGAAAAAGCAGGCGGCAAGGGACAGGCAATAAGAATGATTTATTTTTCCACTTTTTTCTTATTGCTTATTTCTTGCTTCCTTAAAAAGCTCTCGTCGTTCAATGGATAGGATGCCTCCCTCCGAAGGAGGCGATGCAAGTTCGATTCTTGCCGAGAGCACAGCGTTTTGGAATTCATCTTAAAATATCCCATCCCGAAGCCCGGGCGGGAGATTTTCAGATGGGTTTTAAGCTTCCCCGAACAGGTGGTAGTGGTAGACCACGATGAGATAGATCGCGGCGAGGATGAAAAATCCGGCCAGGCCTGCGCCAATGGCGAGTTTTGAGCCGATCCGCGGCGCAAGATAAGCGACCAGCAACATGTAAGGAACCCAAGAAATAATGGTGCCGATGAGTACGAACCATGCATGCTGGCCGACTGCTTTGCCACCCCTCGATTCACCGATGAAAATATACGCCACGAGCGTGAAGACCGGCATAAGCGTGGCGAAGCCCGAAAGAAGCCGCGAACCGTTTTCTTCGAGCGCGACGATGAGTGCCGTGAAAATACCGCCCGTCAGGAAATACACAAAGTAATTTTTCAGCTGGGGCCACATTACCTTCATTATATCGCACAAGGTGTGTTATCATAAATGCTCATGGATACCCTTATTGTTTTTGCGGCATCTTATCTTTATATTTTCGTTCTGCTTATCGCGGCCATTTTCTTTTTGACCAGGCCGAAGCAGACCATGAAAAGCATGGCAATTTGCGGCATCGTTGTCGCTCCGCTTGCATACCTTATCTCAAGGATTTCGTCGCATTTTTATTACGATCCCCGACCTTTCGTCGTTGGTCATTTTGCCCCATTGATTGCACACGCTGCGGATAATGGCTTTCCATCGGATCACGTGTTGCTTACCGGCGCCGTTGCGATGATCGTTTGGTTCTATAACAAAAAATTAAGCGCTGTCCTTTGGGCTCTGGCGTTCCTCATCGGATGGGCCCGGGTTTCCGCAGGAATCCACCATTCGACGGATATTATCGGCAGCATCGTCATAGTTCTTGTTTCTGGCATAATCTATTATTTCGCTGCCCGTCTGATAAAGGGCGTTCCCGGCAAAAGTTTTCAATAAAAAACCGGGCGCTGGCGCCCGATTGGATAAACTCCGGAAGACCGGACCTTTTCGGAATCCGTGGGACGGATTTCATCATCCGGCGCGTCCAGGAGAGCACAATCTTCTGTCGGAACATCTCAAGGCGAGGTGTTTCCTGTGCCACGGCGATGATGTGGTTGATCGCCTCACTCCGCGCTTTCAGGAACTCCATCCATCGGATTTCCACAATGCTTTCGTATCCCGGGTTTGGCTGGGCGCGTTTCCAAATATGAAACCTTTCGCGCGCCGTTTCTGCCTTTTCTTCCGCCTCGACCATCTTTTGCCGGAGGGATTCCGGCAGCGCATCAACATCACCGGGCCGGGTGAGCAGCCGGGGTGTCGGTGCCGTTTGGGCAACAGCCCAAACTGAACCCAAAGCCAGAATCAAAATGAGCTTCATGAAACCTCCTCCTACCCAGAATATAAGCTATAATGGCGTTATGGACAAGGAGGCGGTACTCGCGGAGCTGGAGGCGGAAATGGCCCGTGCGGCTCTGCCTTTGCGCGAATCAAACTTGGTCTTCGGCGAAGGGGACATTGATTGCAAGGTGATGTTCATCGGTGAAGCGCCGGGAGAAACGGAGGACCGGTTGAAGCGGCCGTTCGTCGGGCGCGGCGGCCAGCTGCTCGATAGGATGATTGAGGGCATCGGTTGGAAGCGCGAAGATGTTTATATCACGAATATCGTGAAGCGCCGGCCGCCGCAGAATCGCGACCCTTTGCCGGAAGAAATTGAGGCTTACCGGCCGTATCTCACGCGCCAGATCGGGATTATCGATCCGCAGGTCATTGTCACACTCGGCCGTTTCTCGATGAATTATTTTTTGCCTGAAGCGAAAATTTCGCGCGACCGGGGGCGCACGTTCAATATCGATGGAAGGATAATTTATCCCGTTTTCCATCCCGCGGCCGCGCTCCGCTCGCCCGACATGATGAAAGGTCTGCAGGAAGATTTTCAAAAGCTGCCAAGCGTGGTGAATGGCGAACTCGTAACAAGCATCGTCTTGCCCGACGCGCGGGCAGGAGAAAAACCGAAGCCGAAAAAAACGCAGCAAGGAAGTTTGTTTTAAACGCCCGACGGCATCTTATCTTTGGAACCCCGTCGTCCGCGCGAAAATCATGGTTGCTGCGCGAAGCGCGACGGCCGGCAAACGGTTGAGGGACCAGGCGCGCGCTGCCGCAGGAGCAGCGCGACGCCGTGTCTTGCGAGGGCATCGGCTATTTTCCGCCTGCTACATTCCGCGGAGGATTTCTTTGTTATACTGAACCTATGAGCTTTTCCCTCGTCTACCTCTTCCAGCGCTTTTTCTTCCGCATCTACGATTTCTTTCATCACTGGTATGTCGACGGCTCCCGCGCTTTCGGCCGGGTTTTTATCCGCACGCTTGAGGAAACCGATAAGGTATTGGCCATCAAAATCACGCTCCGCTATTTTTTCCAGCCGCTCTATGGCGACTATACCGCCATGGGCCGCATCCTTGGCGTGATCTTTCGGACTGGCAGGATTTTGGTCGGCGCTGCGGTATATACGTTTTTAATCATATTGTTTGCGGCGGCCTTTGCGGTTTGGATTGCGGCGCCGGCGGCAATTTTAATGTTGGCTTTAAAATAATGCGAACTATGCGAATGGATATTATCGCGATTCGGATTGGCTGGCATTCGCCGCATGCGCGCATCCCTTCGCTCTATCTGCATCATATATGATGAACGGCATTACCTTTAACGATCCAAGATTGAAGATGACCATCGGTGGCCGGTTTTTGGTCCGCGTCGTGAGCTACGTCGCTTACCTGTTCCTGTTTGCGGCAACTTTTACCCTGCTCATCTCGACCTCCGCGCGTCTGCAATTTTTAGGCTTATTTTTCCTGCTCGTAATCATTGACCTTGCGGTGCATCGGAGAGAGGGGGATGTTCCCATTGCGGAATTGCCGATAGCGAACGGCAAATTGCCGGCGATGCCGGTCAATGCCGCAAAGGCGATGCTGCCGACGTCATTTTCCATTATTGAACGCGCTTTCGATCGGGCTCTCATGGCGCATCATGATTTTTATCCGGAGGTCGCGGGCCGTTTGGCTGACTTGCCGGAAATCGGAGAAGGTCTGCGGCGCCTGGATGCGGATCCGAAAGAATTCAGGGAGAAAGCGGAGGAAATGATGGAAGAGGGCGGAAAGCTTCCGGCATCCGATGTCCATCGGTCGCCGGATGCCGTGCGCCGCCAAGCCGAAGCGATTGCGATTGCCGCTTTTGAGGTTGCCGTCCAAGGAGGCCATAATTTCGTGAAGCCGAGCGATCTGTTTTCGGCGCTGCTCCAGGTTCGCGATGAAACTATCGATCGCCTTTTCAATTTTTTTAATATCGAACAGGGCGATTTGGAGCGTGCTTTGATTTTGAGCTCCGCGGCGGCGCGCGCCCGCAAGCGTCTGCCGGATGCGCTTGGCGGTTTCCGTTTTGAAACGCATCGTACCGTCCGGCACCGGATCATGAACCGCGCCTGGACCTCGCGGCCGACGCCCGTGCTCGACCGCTATGGCGATGATTTGACCGATCTTGCGCGCGGCGCGGAAATCGGTTTTTTGATCGGCCACGAACAGGAATATGAAAAGTTGGTTGAAACCCTGGGCCGGCCGGTGAATCCGAACGCGCTCCTCGTCGGCGAACCGGGCATCGGCAAGGAGACGCTGGTGCAGCACTTGGCGGCGCAGCTCACCAAGGACCGGGTGCCGCGCGCGCTCTTCGATAAACGGTTGGTTTCGCTTCGGCTGCAGGATCTCGTGGCCGGCGCAACGCCCGACGAATTGCATTTGCGCCTGAAGCGGATCGTGGACGAGATCCGGATGGCGGGCAATGTCATCATTTATATTCCCGACATCCATAACCTGGTTCGGACCTCCGGCACGGCGTTCATGTCGGCAGCGGATGCTTTGATGCCGGTCATCATGGATAATGTTTTTCCGATTGTCGGCACGACCTATCCGCGGGAATTCAAGCAGCTCATGGAACCGCGGAGCGATTTTCTGGGCGCTTTTGAAGTCATTCCGGTGGACGAGGTAAGCCCGGCGGATGCGGAAAAAATCCTTGCTTATGGCAGTTTGCTTTTGGAGCATGAGTCGCGCATCGTCGTGAGCTTCGGCGCCATCAAGCGCGCCGTGGTTTTAGCCAAAAAATATTTCCATGACCGGTTTTTGCCTTCGAGCGCGGAGGAATTATTGAAAGCGGCTCTGATTTCCGCGGAGCAGCGTGGTGAAAAAACGCTCGGGCCGGATCGCGTGACGGCCGTGGCGGAGGCGAAAACGCATATTCCGCTGCACGAGGCGGCCGGAGCTGAGGCGGAGCGGTTGCTCCACATGGAAGACGTAATCCACGAACGGT
Organism: Patescibacteria group bacterium; assembly: GCA_028865305.1. Taxonomy (GTDB): domain Bacteria; phylum Patescibacteriota; class Minisyncoccia; order UBA6257; family 2-01-FULL-56-20; genus REEB161. The sequence goes on from JAGWKM010000001.1 coordinate 71,235, forward strand.
TAATCGGCCAGGACGAGGCGGTGCGGGCGGTTTCGCAGGCGCTCCGCGAATACCGGAGCGGGTTGGCGCGCGCCGGCGGACCGATCGCGAGTTTTCTCTTTGTCGGCCCGACCGGCGTCGGGAAAACTGAGCTTGCAAAAACCCTGGCAAAGATCCAGTTTGGTTCAGAAAAGATGATGGTCCGGTTCGACATGACGGAATATCAGGACAAGCAAAGCTTCTTCCGGTTCATTGGTTCTCCCGACGGCCAGACGGACGGCGCGCTCACCGAGGCCGTTCGCGCGAAACCGTACAGCTTGATCCTGCTCGATGAATTTGAAAAAGCGCATCCGGATATTTTGAACCTGTTCCTCCAGGTTTTCGACGACGGCCGGTTAACGGACAACCTCAGCCGGACCGTGGATTTTACGAACACCATCATCATTGCCACTTCGAACGCCCATTCGGACATCATCAATGAAGCGCTCGGGAAAGGCGAGACCATGGAGCAGATCGGGGAATACCTTAAGGCGCGGCTTACGGACGTCTTCAAGCCGGAATTGCTGAACCGGTTTTCGAAGATCATCGTGTTCCGGAATCTGAAACCGGACGAGCTTGGGAAGATCGTTGTTTTGAATTTGGACGAATTGGCGGAAACCGTGAAGGGGCAGGGAATTTATTTGGAATATGATCCGGCGGCCGTGCAGCTTCTCGCGAAACTCGGCTATGACCCGGCGTTCGGCGCGCGGCCGCTGCGAAGGGTCATTGAAGAGAAAATCCGCGCGCCTTTGGCAGAAGCAATTTTGGCAAGGAAAGTGGAGAAGGGGAGGAAGCTGAAATTGGTCGTTCGGGAACCTGACGATTTCGATTTCGTATCAGCTTGATAGAGCGCTTTGCAATGGCCTGATTTCACGGACAAAAATTTGGCTGCTTTTTTGTTGATTTCCCCAATCCGGCAAAATCTCACGATCGAGAGATTTTATCGTTAAACCCGGCTGGAATCCGGTCCGGAGGCCGGGGTGGCGGGAAAACTGCTATACTTAAATTGTGAAAATTAAGATTAACATCGACATCAAAGTCGGGCGGATCGTGAAATATTTCGTGCTTTCCGACCTGTTTTTACTGGCTGGCTGGGGCTTCATTGATCCCATTTTTTCGGTTTTCATCGTGGAAAAAGTGGTCGGGGCGACGCTTGCGACCGTGGGTATGGTTGCGGGGATTTATTGGATCCTGAAATCGATCCTCCAGATTCCAATCGCAAATGCGCTTGACCAACGATCGGGAGAAAAGGACGATTTCATCGCGCTTATTGCCGGGTTGGTCCTCGCCGGCATTTCCGCGATTGCGTTTGCCTGGGTGAGGCAGGTTTGGCAGCTTTATTTTGTCCAAGCGGTCCATGCCATCGGATTCGCGCTTTATGTCCCTTCGTGGTCGGCGATTTTTTCACGGCATCTCGACAAAGATCGCGTGTCATTCGATTGGTCGCTCGATAGTACAGTTTCCGGGTTTTCCGCCGGCTTCATGGGGTTGCTCGGCGGCATCGCGGCGGCCGTGCTTGGATTCCCGGCGGTATTCATTATGGCGGGAATGTTGTCTCTCGCGGCCGCGGTGATCATTATGGCAGTGCCGGACGTGGCGTTGCCGAAGCCGGTCGCGAGGACTGTTGAGGAGGAAAAGACGCCGGCGAATCTTGGAGTATAGCGCAGCTGCATTAAATTTTTATTAAATCAACGAGATTAGATTCGACGATCGTCGGATCTAATCCTGCATCAATGAACCGATAATTTGATTTAAAAAAAATTTCTTGAAAACTGATCGAAAATTGCAAATTGAAAAAACTGAAGCCTGAAAATATGCAAACCATTTCGAACCAACAAATTGCAGAAATGCTCCGCGAGATCGGAGAATACCTTGCCATGCAAAACATTCCCTTCAAGCCGCGCGCTTTCGAGAAGGCGGCTTTGACCATTGAAGGGTTGGAGGAGGAGGTCTCGGAAATTTATAAAAAGGGCGGCGGCGGGAAGGACGGGCTGAAGGCGCTGAAAGAAATTCCCGGCGTTGGCGCTTCCATCGCCGCTTCTATCGAGGAAGCTATCAACACCGGCAAGATGAAGGATTTGGAGCGGCTGCGCAAAAGTACGCCAGTCCGGCTCGATGAGCTTTCGCGTATCGAAGGGCTGGGGCCGAAGTCGGTGCAGAAGTTATACAAGGCATTGAGTATTAGGAATTTGAAGGATCTGGAGAAAGCGGCGAGGGCGGGAAAAATCGCGGCGCTTCCCGGTTTCGGCAAAAAGACCGAAGAAAACATCTTGAAGAGTATCGGCTTCGCGGCGACGAGCGGCCAGCGGTTTTTCATCGGGCACATCATGCCGCAGATCCGCCGGATCGAGGAGCGATTGAGATTATTGCCGGAATCAAAAATGGTCACGATTGCCGGTTCAGCGCGGCGTTGGAAGGAAACGGTCGGCGATGCGGATATCCTGGTGGTTTCCCAAAAACCGGCGCCGATCATGCGGCAATTCGTCAGCATGCCGGAAGTGGTCCGGGTTATCGCGCATGGCGATACGAAATCTTCCGTCAAGGTGCGCGGCGGATTGAATGTTGACCTGCGCGTGGTTCCGGAGGAATCTTACGGCGCGGCCTTGGCTTATTTCACCGGTTCAAAAGATCATAATGTGGCGATGCGGCAAACCGCGATCAAACGGGGATGGAAACTGAACGAATACGGATTATTCAAAGCGACGAGCGAAAAGGGGAGGGCGATCGGCAAAGAGAAGATGATCGCCGGGCGAACCGAGGCGGAATTGTACGAGACGTTCGGTATGGATTACATCGAGCCGGAACTGCGCGAGAATACGGGCGAACTGGAAGCGGCGCGCAGGCATGCCCTGCCGAAACTCGTCGGTTATGGCGATTTGCAGGGCGATTTGCAGGTGCAGACCGATTGGACCGACGGTTCCGATTCCATCGAGAGCATGGCGAGGGTGGCCATGGCGCGCGGACTGAAATATATCGCGATCACCGATCATACGAAGCGGCTTGCGATGGCGAATGGTTTGGATGAGAAGCGGATCCTGAAACAGATGGCCGAGATCGATAAGCTCAATAAAAAATTCGCCGGCAAGATAAAAATCCTGAAAGGGAGCGAGTGCGATATTTTAAAGGACGGCACGCTCGACCTGCCGGATTCCGTTCTGTCAAAACTTGACGTCGTTGGCGCGTCGGTGCATTCGTTTTTCAACCTGCCGCGGACGGAACAGACCAAGCGGATTGCGCGCGCGATGGAAAACCCGAACGTGGATATTCTTTTCCATCCGACGGGGCGCATCGTGAATAAGCGGGCGCCGTACGATGTTGATGTTGAGGAATTGATTAGGGCAGCGAAACGGACCGGCACCATTATGGAAATCGATGCCCTTGAGCGATTGGATTTGAAGGATGAATATATCCGCAAATGCGTCGAAGCCGGCGTGCGGATGTCCATCGATTCCGACGCGCATTCGCCGAGCCATTACAGTTCGATTGAATATGGCATAGCGCAAGCGAGAAGAGGATGGGCGGAGAAAAAAGATATCATCAATTCCTGGCCGGTAGAGAAAATGCTGAAGAGTTTGAAATAAATTTTTGTTATCCTGGGCACTGGCCCGGAGCCGCGCTTGGAAGATTTAATCAAATTTTAATAATTTGAAAATTGCGCCCCCGTTTAAATTGTATCGCATAAGAGTTAAATTTTTTATAAATAATTTCTAAACAAAAGTTCATTAAATTATGTTAAACGCTCGGTTTCTGATTGGCAGTGTTCCGGTTTTAAAACGCCGGCTTATTTCAACTGCTACATGATATAATTTTCTTATGCACTGGATTTTAAAAGCTCTTTTGACCGTCCTTGGCAATGCTTTTGCGCTCTGGCTCGCCAATCTTTTCATTCCGGGCTTCGTGGTGCAGGCGACTGTACTGCAGCTTTTGCTGGTTGCCCTTGTTCTCGCGCTTTTGAACTGGGTTTTGAAACCGATTTTGACGCTTCTCTTCGGGCCGCTTATCATCTTGACGCTCGGCATCGGCGTCCTCATCGTGAATGCGGTTATTTTGCTTTTGCTGCCGTGGTTGACGAATCACATTGACTTTTTGAGGGAAAGCGTTAATATTCAGAACATTCCGGCACTGATATTAGCTACGGTGCTGGTCAGCATCGTAAATCTGATGGTGCATGTGATCGAGTGATGGAATTCGGGGGGTGGTGGAAGCTGAAAAATCCATTCCATTCTCCATTCTCCAGTTTCCAGCTTCCTTTATTACAACAATGGCCATAATCCAAATTATCCTTGCGGTTATCATCGTCGCGCTCATCCTGCTCCAGGAGCGTTCTTCCGGCATGTCCGGGCTTTTCGGCGGTTCGGGCGAGGGTTTTTACCAGGCGCGGCGCGGGATGGAAAAAATCATCTTTTATGCGACGATCGGGTTGTCGGTTTTGTTCGTGGTGCTCGCGGTGTGGCAGCTTGTGGCACATTAGGAATTTTCAATTTCGATTTCCGATCTCCGGAACCATTTCCAATATTTCGTCTTCGCCGTTCGCAATGGCTTGAAAATGATGATTGAAAATCGGAATTGAAAACTGCTCCCCATGTCCTTTCTCAAAAAAATTTATCTTGCCTTCACGAAACCGGAGCGTACCTCTTTCCTGGTTTCTTCCGCGATTGCGCTCGCCAGTTTAATTGTCCTTGCGAGCATTTTTTTTATCCAGACAACCAAAGCGGTGCCTGCGGCCGGCGGCGAGTTCACGGAGGGCGCGCTCGGACAGCCTGAACAGGTAAATCCGGTGACGGCAACGGCCCGAGTGGATTTAGATTTGGTGAAACTGATCTACAGCAATGTTTATGACATTGCGGACAGCATTGATGCGACGTCGAGCGGCAGAATTTGGACGGTGCGGCTCAAGGAAAATCTCCATTGGCAGGATGGGCAGAAGCTGACGAGCGATGACGTCATTTTTACGGTGCAGTCGATCCAGAACCCCGATGCCCGTTCGCCGCAGCTTGCCGATTGGCAGGGTGTGGCCGTGAGCCGCGTGAGCGAGCTTGAAGTGCAATTCACGCTGCCCGGGCCGTATGCATTTTTCGGCGATAACCTGAAAAATCTGTATATCTTGCCGAAGCACCTGTTTGCCGACGCCGCACCCGGCAACTGGCGGCTTTCGGAATACGACCTGAAGCCGGTCGGCAGCGGCCCCTACCAATTTGTTTCTTATGACCGTACGTCGGATGGATTTATTTCGGGTTACCACTTGGCGGCGTGGGGCGGATCGTTCGCCGTGCAGCCATTGATCCAGAATTTCGATTTTTCGTTTTTCCGCAACGAGAACGATTTGGCGCAAGGCTTCAATGCCGGGCAGATTGACGGATTCGCGCCGCAAATGCCCGGCGACCTCGCCGCCATTACCCGGCCGTATAATTTGTTTTCCTGGCGTACGCCGGGGTATTATGCCGTTTTTTGGAACCAAGGCAATAATGCCGCATTGCAGGACCCGAGCGTGCGGGAAGCGCTTGCGATGGCTGTGGACCGGGACGCGTTGATCAGCCAGCTCGGTGCGGGAAACAGGCAGGGGACATGGTATGTGCCTGATGACGGCCCGATTCCGCCCGGCGCGGCATTTTATTCCGCTCCCCAAATTTCATCTTCCGGCATCGACCTTGCTTCATCGACGCTCGATTCGGCTGGATGGAAAATGGGATCCGACGGCATCCGTGCGAAAACAATCCGGAAAACGAGCGTTCCTTTGTCCATCACTTTAGTAGTGCCCCAGATCGATTTCCTGGTCCGGACGGCAAACTATTTGCAAACGGTTTGGCGACAGCTTGGGGTTCAGGTGACCATAACGCCGGATTCTCCCGATTCGATTGATGCTGATTATATCGAAAATCGGAGCTATCAGGCGCTCCTTTTCGGGAATATCCTGGGGCCGAGCTCTGACCTTTACGCATTTTGGGATTCTTCGCAGCGGTTTTCGCCGGGACTGAACCTTGCGGTCTACGGCAACCCGAAAGCGGATGCCCTCATTGAATCCGCGCGGCAGACGCTCAATAATGCTTCGCAGACGCAGGAATTGGCGGCGGCCGAACAGGCCATCATAAATGACGCGCCGGCCCTCTTCCTTTTTTCGCCGAACGACCTTTATGCGGTAAACAAAACCATTCAGGGTATCGCGCCGGCCATCCTTTCCGATCCGTCAGACCGGTTCCGCGAAGTGCCAAGTTGGTATTTGGAGACGGCGAGAGTGTTGAAATGACTTCACGGGAATACTATTCGATTTAAGCACGGACAAAAAAGCCGCTTCAAGGATGAAGTGGCTGACGGCCATCATGGAAGTACTTATACAGGAACCATAGGCAATACCAAGGACTCGAGGCAACGAACCAAGAGCCTACTGCAATAAACATGCCGGGACATATGGGAACGAAAAGAATTATATTCAAATAGATTAGATACCAAAGCCAGTCAAGCGAAGGCACGTGTATGGCGAGTGGTATCATGATCAGTCCGATCAACCCGAAATAGGTCCAAACTCCTTCTCTGCCACGACTTCCCTCTTCGCCTTCGTGGCCGAAAACAAAACGGTGAAGAGGGCGGTGAATGAAAAGATAAACAAAGAGCGAAAATCCCCCATACCACATAATCATCACGGCCACGCTTTTAGTTTGCATGCGGCACCTCTGATCAGATATTAGATCTTCTACCGGGTAGCCGTCAACAGGATTTGACTTTATTGCTCAATCCATGCTATGCTGTAATTTCTTTGAATATTGATTGATTTCGAATTAAAAAAGTTCCATATGCGCCGAGGTGGCGGAATTGGCAGACGCACTGGCTTCAGGTGCCAGCGATCGCAAGATCATAAGGGTTCAAATCCCTTCCTCGGCACTAAAATAAAATAAAAAATGAGCCGAGGAAGGGGTTCGAAGCGCGGAGGGGGCCGGGGAACCGCGGACGGTTCCCTGCCTGCCGGCAGGCAGGTTTCCAAAAAATTTCGTAAAACGAAATTTTGTTCAAATCCTTTCCTCGGCACTCATTAAATAAAAATTAAATAATTATGATTAAAAAATCAGAATCGAAAGAGCTGATGGAAAATTCAGCGCATGGCCTGCACAGCTTCAGCGGAACAGGCAAAACTACCGCTCCTTCCCGGCCGCGGATACAACCGCCGGCCATTCGGCCGCGCCCCGCGCGCCCCGCGGTTTCTCCGATAAAAACCGGCGGCCGCCGGCCGGCGCGATCGACGGCTCCCCGCTCGCCGCGGACGGCATCCTTGCCCCGCTTGGTCCGCGAAATGCATCCGGCCCAGGGGAGCGGCGCCGAGTCGCTTCGTTTCGTACCGCTCGGCGGATTGGAGGAGGTCGGCCGGAACTGCATGTTTCTTGAATACAAAAATGAGATTGTCCTCATCGACGTCGGTTTGCAGTTTCCTGAAGATGAAACGCCGGGCATTGATTACATCATCCCGAACGTCCAATATCTCGAAAAGAAAAAAGAACATATCGTCGGCATCGTTTTGACGCACGGCCACTATGACCACATTGGCGCCTTGCCGCACCTGCTCGACAAGCTCGGCAATCCGCCGATCTACACGACTTCGATCACGAAGGCCATCATTGAAAAACGGCAGGAGGACTTCCCGAATTCGCCGAAAATGAAAGTGCAGGTCGTGAAAAACGGCGACGAACTCAAGCTGTCGAATTATTTCGACGCGGTTTTCTTCGGGGTGCCGCATACCATTCCGGAGACGACCGGTGTTCTCATGAAAACACCGATCGGCAACGTGGTGCACTTCGCCGATTTCCGCATCGATTACAACGACGAAGGCGAGCCGCAGGGGCTCGAGGAATTTGAACGCATCGGCCGCATGGGCGTGCACAGTTTCATGATTGATAGCACGAATGCCGAGAAGCCGGGGCACTCGCTCTCGGAAAAAACCGTCGAAAAGAATCTGGAGGAGATTTTCAAAAAAGCGGAAGGCCGCATCATCGTGGCGACGTTCGCTTCGCTTCTCACCCGCATCGCGGAGATCATCAAAATTTGCGAGCGCATCGGGCGGAAAGTCGCGCTTTCCGGCTATTCGATGAAAACGAATATCCAAATCGCGCAGTCGCTCGGATTCGTTAAGGCCAAAGAAGGCACGATTATCCCGATCGAGGAAGCCGGCAAGATCCGTGACGAAAAACTGCTGATTCTTTCGACGGGAGCGCAGGGAGAGTCGAATGCGAGCTTGATGAAAATCATCACGGGCGAGCACCGGCATTTGAAGGTGAAGCCCGGCGACACGTTCGTACTTTCATCTTCAGTCATTCCGGGGAACGAAAAGAGCGTGCAGACGGTGAAAGACAATCTTGCGCGGCAGGGGGCCATCGTCTACCATTCTTCGTTCGTCGACATCCACTCATCCGGCCACGCGCCGAAGGAGGACCTGAAGCTTGTGATGAAGCTCATCAACCCGAAGTTTTTGGTGCCGGTGCATGGCTATTATTTCATGCGCGCGGCGAACGGCTTGTCGGCACGGGAAATCGGCATTCCGAAAGAGAACATCATTTTGATGGATAACGGCGAGGTGGCGGAGCTTACGAAAGATTCGTTCAGGGTGACGGGCGAGACGGTGCCGGCGTTTTACGTGATGGTCGACGGGCTCGGCGTCGGCGACGTTGAGGAGGTAGTGCTCCGCGACCGCCGGACGCTCGCGCAGGAGGGAATGATTGTGATTATTCTGACGATTGACCGGAATAAGGGCGGGAAGCTGCTCAAAAATCCGGACATCATTTCGCGCGGATTCATTTACCTGAAAGAGAACCAGCAGATCATTGATGAGATGCGGAAGCGGCTGCGCGGCCTGACGGAGCGGCTGCCGAACTACCGCGAGATCGAGCCGGATTACCTGAAGACGCTGATTCGCGACCAGGTTGGGCAGTTCCTGTACAATAAGACGCGCCGCCGGCCGATGATTTTGCCGGTGATCATCGAGATATAGAAAGAAGGATGCAAAATTTAAGGATTTCCGAGCCGACGGACTTCTTCTTGTTTCTCGTTCAACAGCTTTTCCAGTTTTTCCGATAGTTGGTTCAGGGGCGTTGAACCGTCGAAGCCGGAAGTTAACAGGTATTCAATGCCGCTTTGCAGGTGTTCGAGCGTTTCGATTTCCATGTTGAGCAATTCGCGTTTTGGATCGGCCTCTTCAACGGCTTCTTCATGTTTCTCTAATTTGGGTATGTAGGGTGCATTATAAACTCCGCGTCCCGCGCCTCGCGTGGCTGGTTTTTGAGAATTAGCCCCCAATTCCTGGATTTCTTTGCGGAGCCGTTCTTTTTCCTCTTCGGAAAGCTCGGCCTCCGGGGATTTATCGAAATCGCCTTCTTTTTCCGCCATACCCGCATTATAGGACTTCGCCCGCGGATGGCAAATGGGGCATGGCCGTGATATCATTTCGATATGAAACCCGTCCTTGTCTCCGGCATCCAGCCCTCCGGCCGGCTGCACATCGGGAATTATCTGGGCGCGCTGAAAAACTTCGTTGATCTGCAAAATTCCGGGAAATACGAGTGTCATTTTTTTATCGCTGACCTGCATTCGCTCACGGAGTCCTTCGAACCGGAAGAAAAGCGCGGGCAGATTCTGAATCTCGCGGCGGATTTTTTGGCGGCCGGGATCGATCCGGAAAAATCGGTCATCTTTCAGCAATCCCGGATTCCGGCGCACAGCGAGCTCGCTTGGATTCTGAATACGATAACGCCGATGGGGGAGCTGGCGCGTATGACTCAATTTAAAGAAAAATCAGAAAAATTTAACGAAAAATATATAGAAGATTTAAATTTACGTATTAAATCTGGGCAACCTCTTTCAACAGAAGAAGCTTTGAATAGTGTTTTTGTGAGATTGTCCGTCGCGAATGTCGGTCTGTTTGACTATCCAGTCCTGATGGCTGCGGATATTTTACTTTATGATGCGGCGGTTGTGCCGGTGGGAGATGATCAACTTCAGCATCTTGAGCTCACGCGCACGCTCGCGCGGAAATTCAATAAGAAATTCGGCAAAACGTTCATCGAGCCGAAGGATTTGCTTACGAAAACGCCGCGCGTGATGTCGCTCAAAGATCCGGCAAAGAAAATGTCCAAATCCCAGCCGGAGAGCTGCCTTTTCATCGATGATTCGCCGGAAGAAATCAGGCAGAAAATAGCCCGTGCGACCACCGATTCCGGTTCGGGAGTAAAATATGATCCGGAAGAAAAACCCGGGCTTTCGAATTTGCTGGAAATTTATGCGGCATTGGGCGGCAAAGAACCGAAGGCGGTTGCGAAAGAATTCGCCGGCAAAAATTATTCCGCATTCAAGGCTGCACTTTCGGAACTCGTCGCGGATTATTTCGCCGATTTCCGGAAAAAGAAAAAAGAACTGCTGGCCTCCGGTTCGGAATTGGCCACGGTTCTGAAAGCCGGTTCCGAACGTGCTAATATGGCAGCCGAGAAAAAAATCGCGGAAATACGGATGAAAATCGGAATTTCATTAAATAATCATTAAAAAACTTTTGACAATTGATTTTGCGTCTTTATTCTGAAAATAAAGGCCGCGAAACCAATTTATGATTAGTATGACACTTGATAAGCTTGCGAGATTGATGTCAGATGGTTTTGACGAAATGAAAAGAAGATTTGATCGGCTCGAGATGAGAGTATGCCGGATTGATAACGAGCTTGAGAATTATCGTTTGGAATTGAGGGATCACGAAAACCGGATCCAGGGCTTGGAAAGAAAAACGGGGATCGCCTGAAATGAAGCAGCAGACAGAATTGCTTGAGCGGTATAATGACAAGCTTGCGGAGGTTTACGACGAAGCTTCCCAAAAGCCGGAGTTCGACTGGCGGTCGGCGCGGGAGGTAAGTTCGTTTGTTTTGCCGTACGCGAAGCCTCGTGGCAAGGTTTTAGATGTCGGCGTGGGTACCGGACAATCATCAGAAGCACTTTACCGGGCGGGGTGTAAGATCACCGGCGTAGACATTTCGCAGAAGATGCTTGATGCTGCTCGGAAAAAATTTTCTGATTGGGATTTGCGCAAAGCCGACATTGAAAAAGACGTCTTGAAATTTAAAAAAGCATCATTCGATATCATTGTCGCGTCAGGCATTTTCGAATTTCTGGATGATTTGGAAGGCGTTTTGAAAAAATTGGCAGAACTTCTTGCGCCATCGGGCGTGATTTGTTTCACATTCGAAGAATACTTGCCGGAGCACGAACTTCAGCAGTTCAAAGTGGCAGAACTGGGCAGGGGGATAGCAGATCCCGTTCCCGAACAGATTTCTTTCCGGGTGTACCGGCGCACCCTCGGGGAAATTGGGTTAGTTCTTAAAAAAATTGGAATGGATATCTCAGGACAAAAACAGTTCGTTTCATATTTCAAGACCAACCGAAAGATTCCAATAATATATCGAGTAATCTTAGCTCGAATGGGAAGGGAACGAAGGATTTCTACTCTACGAAGAAATCCAATCTAGCCTCATCGTCGCAAATTTCAAGTTTGTGAATTGAGAAAATTTTCCCAGTCCATTGTCCGCCGCCAGCGAAAAGCATGCGGCGGTTTTTTTATTTCCCAATCTTATCGCTCCTGCGGACGCCTCTAAATTTTCCTTATCCCAACCCAAACAGGATCGTTTTCCAGCTTTGTTTCCTCCTCGGCGTCGAATTTTTCGGTACGCTTGTATTCAACGAGTCCTGCGCCGACATCGGATTTCAACGGCAGTTCGTTCTTTTGGACGGTAGCGCGGATCCCGGCTGGCAATTCGAGATAGAGCGCGATTTTGTCTTTCGGCTCGAGGCCGGCTTTCTGGCGCAACTCTTGGACCATGCGCGCGAGTTCGCGGAGCAATCCTTCTTCATGCAGCTCCGGTGTGATGGTTATATTCAACTTCGAATCGACTTCCAAAGTTTTATCAAAAGAAACTTTTTTGACATTGATCTCATCGCGGAGGATCACAAGAAATTCTTCCTTGCCTTCCAGCTCCATATTTTTCACCGTGAACTCCGAAAGCGGTTGGCGGACCTTAATTTTTGCATCTGCACGCGCCGCCAATCCCAATGCCGCCAGATCTCGCGCTGTTTGCATGTTTTCAAGAATTTCATTCCATGCTCCATGCTCCATGCTCCATTCTCCATTCGCAGGCCATTCCTCCAAATGCACCGATTCCTTTGGCCCGCCGAGCGCCGCGTACAATCCTTCTGCAAAAAACGGCGTGAACGGCGCAAGGAGTTTGGTCAATGAAAGCAAAACAAAATGGAGCGTCGCTGAAGCGTTTTCGTAATCCGTTCTCCGTTCTCCGTTCTCCATTCTCCATTCTTTTCCCTGCAGCCGTTTCCGCGAACGGCGGATGTACCAGCGGGATAAATCATCGACGAACGAATCGATTTCGATTGCCGCTTCGCGGATTTCATAGCGGTCCAATTTTTCGGTCATTGAAGCGGTCAATTCAGCCAATCGCGCGGCGATCCATCGGTCGAGGATATTACGAGAGGAGGATGGATCGTGGAGGATGGAGGATGGGGCCGCGTAGGTTTTCCAAAAGACGAATGAATTGTAGATGATCAAATGCGTCCGCCGGAGCGCCTTCGCCACTTCCTGCTCGTCGAAATTTTTCGGTTCGCCGAACGGCGTGCCGGTGTAGAAATACCAGCGCACCGCGTCGGCGCCGAATTTGTCGATGACCGAAAACGGTTCGACGATATTGCCCTTCGATTTCGACATCTTCTGGCCGAACTTATCATTGATCAGGCCGAACGTGATGACGTTCTTATAGGGCGCTTCAAAACCGAGCGCGGTTGCGATGGCAAGCAGGGTGTAAAACCAGCCGCGGGTCTGGTCCATTCCTTCGGCGATGTAGTCGGCGGGGTAAGCGTGCGGCGGTTTTGTTCCATCCCATTCTCTATTCTCCATTCTCCGTTCTCCGCTTCCTCCAAACGGCCAGTGCACTTCCGCAAACGGCATGGCGCCCGAATCATACCAGACATCCGCCACTTCTTTTACGCGCCCCATCCGGTTTCCGCATCGCGGGCACGGAAGCGCGATTTCGTCCGCATAAGGCCGGTGCAGGTCCGCCGCTCCGGTTTCGTTCCGTGGGATGATTTTGAGCGGCAGTTCCCTGATTTCGGCAAAGCCGATGAATTCGCCCGGTTTCGCCCGTTTTTCATCGATGGCCCGTTTTTCACTCCATCCTTCGGCGACCTGGAAGAACATCCAGATCGGATACTCGTGCGAAACGATCAGAATATTCTTGCCTTCATATTTCGATTCGCAATCCCGGAGGAATTCCCAAATCCGCGACCTGAGGTCGCGCACCGACTCGCCGCCCTCGGGCCGCTTTTCAAACCGCGATTCGTAGGTCGGATAAAATTCGGCATATTTCTTGTCGGGCAGGCCGGTGAGCGTCGGGCCGAGATGGATTTCTTCGATGCGTTTGTCGAATGATACTTCCGGCTTGCCGAGCACGGCGTAGTCGATGGTCTCGGTTTCCTTGGTGCGCGTGACGTCGGAGGAAATGATGATGTCGATTTTCTCCCCCTTTTTATCGAGTTGGCGCTTGAATTGGGTAATTGATTTCAAAACTTCTTCCTGGCCGCGCGGCGTGAGATGCAGGTATTTCCGCTGGCCGGAGTCGATGACGTTGAAGATGTTGCTTTCCGCTTCGCCGTGGCGCATGACCCAATAATGGTTTTTGGGCCCGCCGGCGAGTTCGTTCAATTCGTCCATGCTGCCGACGATCTCATGCCGGCCGCATTTGCCGCACTCCCAGATCGGCAGCGGCGCGCCCCAATACCGTTCGCGCGACAGGTTCCAGTCCTTCACTTCGCGCAGCCATTCGCCGAAGCGGCCTTCTTTCACGTGCTGCGGCATCCAGTTGATCGTTTCATTGCGTTTCAATAATTCGTTCCGCAGCCTGCTCATCGCGATGAACCAGGATGTGCGGGCATAATAAAGGATGGGCGTGCCGCAGCGCCAGCAATACGGATATTCGTGCGCGTATGGTTCGATGCGGAGCAGGGCGCCGCGTTGCTTCAGGTGTTCGAAAATGCGTTCTTCGGTTTCTTTCGATTTTGCGTATTCGCCGGCGAGCGCCGGAACGTCTTTCGTGAACTTTCCTTCCTCATCCACGGTGTGGTGCTGCGGCAGGCCGATTTCCTGCCCGAGCCGGTAATCGTCTTCGCCGTACATCACGGCGGTGTGCACGACGCCGGTGCCGTCGGTCGTCGTTACGAAATCCGCCGGATAGATTTTGTAAGAAACCGGCGATTTCAATTTTTCTACATCGAAGAGCGGTTCGTATTCGAGGCCGACCAAATCCGCGCCGGCGAGCTCGTGTGATTTTCCCGCGTTTTCCAGTCCGATGTCTTTCAATCGGCCTGCGGCAGCGATCACATATTCGCCATCTTTTTCTATGGCGCGATATTTGACATTCGGGCCGACTGCGAGCGCCACATTGCCGGGTAAAGTCCATGGGGTCGTGGTCCAAGAAAGAATGTAGATGTGATCTTCGGGTTTGATGAGCTGCGGGCCGATTTTTTGCCCCGGTTTCAATTTGAACTTCAGATAAACCGACTGGTCGGTCGCTTCCTTGTATCCTTGCGCCAGTTCATGCGACGAGAGCGCGGTGCCGCAGCGCGTACACCAAGGGACTACCTTGTGCCCCTTATAAAGGAGGCCGTTCTTGTGGATTTGCGCCAGGGTAAACCAAACCGTTTCGACGTATTCCGGCGAGTAGGTGATGTACGCGTTTTTGAGATCGAGCCAGTAGCCGATCCGTTCCGTGAGCCGCTCCCATTCGTCTTTATGGATCCAAACCTGCTCCTGTGCGGCCTTGTTGAATTTCTCGACGCCGAAGGCTTCGATTTCTTTTTTCGTTTTGAACCCGAGCGCTTTTTCGGCTGCCATTTCGACCGGCAGCCCGTGCGTGTCCCAGCCGGCGCGCCGCGGCACGTAATAGCCGCGCATGGTCTTGTAGCGCAGCATGACGTCCTTTACGACGCGCGCGAGCACGTGGTGGATACCCGGCTTCCCGTTCGCGTACGGCGGCCCTTCGTAGAAAACGAATTCTTTTTTGTCCGCTTTTCGGTCTTCGTCTTCCCGTAAAGATTTCTCGAAAATTTTATTTGATCCCCAAAACGCCAGGACTTCTTCTTCAAGCTTCGGCAGGTTGAATTCACCTTTCAGAAAATCCGGTTTTTCGGATGATTTTGGCATTTTGTTTACCTTTGCAAACCTTTATTCCCAAACTCTTGAGAACATTGGAATAGCAACTTTAGTCCGCTTAATTCATTCAAAATACCAGATATTCCCATAATTTTCCAATAAAAAAGCGGGGCCGAAGCTCCGCGCATTTTTTATTTTGTCCTTCGGGAAAGGAGGAGATTGAGGTCGTCCTCGCGGACGCGGCATTCGATGCCTTTAAAAACCGGCCTTAACGAACCCCTGCCCATCAACCGCCGGACGGATTCTTTGCTGTCGTTCAGGGCTTCCGCTGCCTGAGCGATGGTCAGGGAGGGGATATCCGATTTCTTTTCTACCATATGTACCCCGCTTATTAAAAGGTAGCAAACCAATCAGATCTTTTCCAGCGTTTTGATGCCGAGGAGGTGCAGGCCGGTTCGGATGGTTTGGGCAGCGGTTTCGGCAAGCTGGAGCCGCGCTGTCCTCCGTTCTCCATTCTCATCTTTTAAGATTGGCGTTGTTTCGTAGAATTTGTTTGCAATCGAAGCAAGTTTATGGAGGTAGGTCGCCAATGTGCTTGGCGTGAAATTGACGCCGGCGCGCTGGACAATATCCGGAAATTCCAAAATTTTCCGCATGAGCGAAAGCTCAAGCTGAGAAGTGAGAAATGAGAAGTGAGAAGTGGGAGATTTCCCATTTCCCACCTCCCATTTCCCACCTCCCATTTCCCACTTTCGCAAAATACTGCGCAATCTTGCGAAAGCGTACTGCAGATACGGGCCGGAATCGCCTTCGAATGAAAGTGATTTTTCGAAATCAAAGACGATGTCTTGGCCGGGATTTTGCCGCAGGATGGAATATTTGATGGCACCGATCGCGATGGCCTCGGTTGCCGCCGCGCGCTCTGCCGCATCCAGTTCGCTTCGTTCGCTTACGAACGCCTGCAATTTTTCTTTTGCCTGTCCGATGAGCGCTTCCGCCGCGATTATGTTTCCTTTGCGCGAAGACATTTTGCCGGATTCGAACCGCAGCATACCGTGGCCGATGTGCTTGGTCTTGCCGGCGGCTTCGGGCATCAGGAGATCCATCGCCTTCAAAAGCACGCGGAAATAGTCGTTCTGTTCGTTGCCGGTGATCACGATCGACTGGTCGAAATGGAAATCCTGATATTTTCGGGCAGTGAGGCCGAGCTCTTTCGCCTCATAGGTCGGCACGCCTTTCGAGTTTACGAATACGCGCGTGTGCAGGCCGTGCGCTTCACCCTTGAAGACGACCGCCCCGTCGCTTTTTTCAAGGATGTTTTCCTTCAGTCCCTTTTCGACCGCTTTTAGCCCTTCTTCCGCCACCTCGCTTTCCCAATAGTTCCGGACGAATTTCGTATCGAGCCGCGCAAAAATTTCCTGGAAATGCCTGATGCTGATTTCGCGGCCCCAGGCATAGAGTTCATTGACTGCCGGGTCGGATTTTTCAAAAACCGTTTTGTTCAGCCCGTCGATTTCCTTTTTTGCTGATTCGTCTTCTTCATATTTCGTTGAGCCGAAAACGTAAGCATCCGCCCAAAATGCCAATTGCGTCTTAGCATCGGATGTCCGGAGGGCATCTGCCGTCAAGCCCTCCTGCCGCATTCGTTCGCGCACGCCGAAGATCGCTTTTGCCACATGCAGGCCGACATCGCCGCCGTAGGAAAGCCGCTTTACGTCCGCGCCCTGGGCCTCGATGAGCCGTGCGATTGATTCGCCGATGGCGTTCGACATCAGATGCCCGATGTGGAACAGCTTGAACGGGTTCGGGTCGGTGAATTCGATGATGACTTTTGAGTCGGAGAATGGAGAATGGAGATTGGAGAATGAAATTGATTCGGCCATCGGCCATCGGCCATCGGCCATTTTCCAAAATTCCTCGGAAATGGTTTCCTTTCCCAGCCAAAAGTTAATGAACCCCGGACCGACTGCTTCCACTTTTTCAAAAAATCCAACGGGTGCCGCCTTGGCGATTTCTTCCGCCAGTTTTTTAGCGCGTTCAATTGTTTTTTCATTCCATTCTCCATTCTCCATTCTCCATTCTCCTTCTTTCATCCGCATCGCCACATTTGTCGAATAGTGCCCAAAAGTGCTTTCTTCGGGAACAAAAAGCTCGATGGCGGCATCTGCGCCCAAAACCTTTTTTATGATTTCCAGTATTTTTTCTTTCATTTTGACAAGTCCAGCAGTTCGGACTAACTTTATAACAGGTGCGATTGAGGCATGCTGCTGGCTGATAATCCGCCGGATGATTCGAAGGCGCTCGCACAATCCTCAGGGCCTAACTTGCCCCGTCGCACCGTTCCTGCTCTTTATATATATATCGTATTTTTCTTCATTCTTGAAGCCCCCGCCCAAAAAGCGGGGCATTTTTGTAACCTTTTTGCTTGACACCCGTTAACTTTAATGTTAACATTTCAAAGCATTTTAAAAACTGAAGAAGGGAAGCGGTTATGGAAACGAAGAAGTTTACCCGGAAGGCTTGGGAGATATTCTCTCCTTTTAAAAAGGATATGGCTGCGGTTTTCGCATTCCTTATCCTCCAGCAAGGGTTGGCATTGGTCTCGCCCTATATTCAAGGGAAGGTAATTGATTGCGTTTTTTCGCACAGACCGATCCAGCAGACGCTCCGGTTTGCATGGATTGCGCTTTTCCTGTATCTGGCGCAAACCGCCGTGAACCGGTTGCGCGATCTTTTTGAAATCCAACATTTGGATTTCAAGCTGGGGCGCCGTAGCGCGCATGTCGCCATGAAGAAAGTGTTGAGCTTTTCCATAAGCCAACACACAAATCAGCATTCCGGCATTAAGGAGGCGATTATGAACCGTGGCGAGCAATCATTGTCGTCCCTGGTTTACTCTTTCCTGTACGATCTCGCGCCGCTCGTGATTGAGGTTATCATTATGGTCACGGCGCTCCTTTGGCTCAGCGCGTTGCTTGGTTTTATCGTGTCCTTGGGCATCTCCATTTTTTGCTTCGGGACATTTCGTCTCAATACCAGGTTTAGGCCTCAACTGAAAACGCTCGAGGATATGCAGACCGAGTCGAGCCGTGTCCAGCGGGAAGTCATCAATAACGCGACGCTCGTCATATCAAACGCCCAGGAGCATCGGGCAGCACAGGAATGCGACGAGTCGATCGGCAAGAACTCTTCCTTTGCGGAAAAACTCTGGACTGCGATGATGCATATTGCCTTCGGCAATGATATCCTGCTCGGACTGACCCGTGCAGCAGTCATGTTTGCCGGAATCATCTGCGTCTACGCCAAATGGTACACTCCCGGTTCACTCATTATTTTTTGGTCTTGGTCGGGCAACGCACTCGGAAGGGTTGCGAATGTTAGGCCAATCCACCGGAGGATGATGGGTCTTTTTGCTTCGGTGCGGAAATATTTCGATATGCTTGACGTGGAACCGGATGTGAAAACCGTCCAGAATCCCGTCAGGCCGGAACGGTTTTTGGGAGAAATTGAATTCCGGAATGTGGTACTGAAGTATCGCACCCGGTCTTACTTTAAGGGCGGCGAGATTGTTGAATCTTCGCACGCTTCGGTTCGGCCGGCGCTTGCGGGGATCAGTTTTACGGTCAGGGCAGGAGAAACGGTTGCCATCGTCGGAGAATCCGGCGCGGGCAAATCAACGCTGGTGCATGCTCTGCTTCGGGGGCAGGACCTGGATGAAGGCCAGATCCTGATCGACGGTCATGATCTTCGCCTCCTAGATCTTAAACAATTCCGCGAATCGGTCGGATTGGTGGAGCAGCACGTTCCGCTATTTGACCATACGCTCCGTTACAACATCACGTATGGCCTGAATGGACATGCTGTTGACTTCACGGATGAACAGCTTGCTGCAGTTTCCGAAGCGGCATGCCTGAATCGATTTTTCCACAAATTGGAAAAGGGATTCGATACCGTTATCGGCGAGCGCGGCGTAAAATTGTCCGGCGGTGAGCGCCAACGGGTCGGAATAGCGCGCGCGTTGGCGAAAGAGCCGGCAATCCTGGTCTTTGATGAAGCAACTAGCAATCTCGATGCAAAAAATGAGGCTTTGATCAGGGAATCCTTCCGGCGGGCATCGCAAGGCAGGACAACGCTTATTATCGCCCATCGCCTCAGCACCATCCAACAGGCAAACCGTATCATTGTCCTCGACGAGGGGAAAGTTGTCGGCCAAGGATCGCATCAGGATCTTATTTCTAACTGCGCACCCTACCGGGAGCTTCTCCAATACCAAGTTTCATCGTTTTAAAGTTTGACGACTGGCGGGACTCTTCGGAGCCCCGCTTTTTATTTGACATTCCTGGGTTCGGGGCGGAAGATGGAATCAGGACTTTGGATATATGACTGCGGAAAATAGGGTTGTGGCGCTTCTTGTCTGCATCCTGAGCTGTCTTCCGGAAAGGATGAAAGACCAGATTACGGTTTATGTCGATTATCGGCAGCTTGATCGCGCGCTTCACCGGATGATCATGGCGGATATCTTTCCAGATTGGTTTTCGCGCGGGTTTTCTTACGATTCGCTGCACTGTTTTTTGGGAGGTCTTCGGGATGCGCTTTCGCTTGCGGTTTCGAGTGATTTCATCCAATACGATGGGACGTATTTTGACTATCATATTATGGTGGATGCCCGGGTCCGCAGGTTCCTTCTGAGGCGGATTTCCGTTTCGGAAGAAAGCGTTATGCAGTGGGCGGATGATTTGGGGAATCGCTTGCGCTTGTGAGAGCGGAATATGGGCGCCGCATGTCTTTGATATGCGGTTTTTTTAATCCACAGATTATTTGACTTCAAAAAAAAGCATTTGCTAAAATGATGGCATGGAACATAAACACAGCGAGGAGCAGGCGGTTGGACAGGAGGAAGTAGTGGTCGTGAGCCAATCGGGCGGCACGAGGTCGGATCGGTTCCTGCCGATCAGCATCTTGGTCGCGGCAATCGTGATCGGGGGTTCGATCCTATTTTCCTCTTTGTATAAAGGCGGCGCGGCTGGCGGGCAAGCAGCGGGCGCCGGCGCGGCGGCGCAGGGCCAGCAAGGGGCCGCGGGGCAGCCGGCGGTGAATGCGGCGGCGGTCATGCAGCTTGGGCCGCGTGACGCTATCCTCGGCAATCCGAACGCGAAAGTGACGCTCGTTGAATACGGCGATTACCAGTGCCCGTTCTGCGGCATCGAATTCTTCGCGAAAACCGAACCGCAGATCATCCAGAATTACGTGAACACGGGCAAGGTGCGCTATGTATTCCGCGATTTTGCCTTCCTCGGGGCCGAATCGACGGCGGCGGCGAACGCTGCGCAGTGCGCGGAAGACCAGAACAAGCTCTGGCCGTACCATGACGCGCTCTATACCGCGAAGGTTGCGAATGATAAGAATGGCGGCGGTGAAAACGACGGTTTTTTCTCGACGGCGGAACTTTTGAAGGTTGGGCAGCAATTAGGGCTTGATATGTCTAAATTTACGCCCTGCGTCCAGAATCAAAGCGATTTGAATATCGTGAACCAGGAGAAATCGGCGGCTACTGCGGCAGGCATCAATTCAACGCCGACTTTCTTCGTCAATGGAACACAGATTTTGGGAGCGCAGCCTTATTCGCAATTCCAGAGCGTTATTGATGCGGCGTTGAAAGCGTAAAAATAGTAGAATGTAGAAAGTAGAACGTAGAAAGGGATTACCCATTCTACATTCTACATTTTGCATTCTACATCAGCATGAAACCCTGGCTCTCCATCGCGCTTGGTGCTTGGCTCATCATTTCTCCATGGGTTTTCGGCTATGCTGATTTTACGTTTGCAAAGTGGAGCAATGTGATTGTTGGGTTGGTCTTGGTTATTGCGAACGCTTGGAGAGTTTCGGAACCGGAGGCGAAAGGTCGTTAAATAGAGAAGTTTTCAGTTTTCAGTTTTCAGTCAATGATCCTTCCATATTAAATTTTCATTAAGTAAAAAAGATTATATTCGACGATCGTCGGATATAATCCGCGTCAGTCAAATAGTGTCTCAATTAAAAACTGTAAATTGAAAATTGAAACTTAAAAACTATTCCCATGGTAAAAATTTATACAACTCCTACTTGCGTATTCTGTCGGATGGCGAAGGAATACTTCAACAAAAATGGCGTGCAGTATGAGGAGGCCAATGTATTGACCGACCTCGCGGCGCGCAAGGAGATGTTCGATAAATCGCATCAGATGGGCGTGCCGGTGATTGACGTGAACGGCAAAATCATCGTCGGTTTCGACCAGGATACGGTTGATGGAGCGCTTAATTTGAAGAAATAAACCAAAAACGGGCTTTTAAAAACGGTTAGTTGTATTGGCCGTTTTCAAAAGCCCGTTTTTGGTTTATTTCTATCATCCTCGCACTGTGGCCGCCATAGATCAGCAACGGCAGGAAGGCCGGCATGCATACTTTCAAACAAAAAGCCATTCCGAAGAATGGCGGTAAGAATCAGGAAGCGGCGTTAATGGTTGAAATTTCGAATTTCTTCTTCGGTCATGCCGAGGTGCAGCCCTATGCCGGCGAGAACTTCCTTGATTTCGTTGATGCTTTTTCTCCCCAAAACTCTCGGTTTCATGAGATCTGCTTCAGTTTTCCGTACTAGTTCGCCGATTAAAGTCACGCCAGCATTTTTTATCGCGTTGTAAGATGGGCAACTCAGTTCAAGCATGTCCGTTGACTGGCCGAACATTGGATGCTGTTGGGATTTGAGCGGTAGATCAGATTTCAACTCCAATTTTTGGAGCGTCTCATTGATGGAATGAATCGCTATGACGTACCGGCTGAGTTCGGCAATTTTGATTTGGAGCAGTTTATTTTCTTTGACCAGATTCTCGTGCTCTTCGATGAATTTTTTGAATCCCTCCAGTGTTGGTTCGGGAATACTCATGATTCAATTCTCCTTCGTGAACTGCCGATAAATTAACACAATTAGAGAATTCTTGCAATATCGACGATGAGCATGTCGGTTGATATTATTAGATTATTAAATTAATTTGTGCGTGCAGGAATTTATAAACTTATGTATGACTTAATCATTATCGGCGGTGGGCCGGGCGGTGTGGCTGCTGGGATATATGCCGCGCGGAAGAAAATGAAAACGTTGCTCATCACCGACACCTTCGGCGGACAGTCGGTGGTTTCAGCCGACGTGCAGAATTGGATTGGCACGAAGTCGATCTCTGGTTTCGATCTGGCAAAATCGTTAGAGGAGCACCTGCGCGCCCAACAGGGAATTGAAATCGATGAAAACGATTTGGTAACCGAAATCCAAAAAAAGATTATATCCGACGATCGTCAAATACCATCCTTTTTGATAAAAACAAAAAAAGGAAAGGAGTTCGAGACAAAGCATGTCCTGCTTGCCTCCGGCAGCCGGCACAAAAAACTTGACGTGCCCGGTGAAAAAGAACTGGACGGCAAGGGCGTGGTTTATTGCTCCATTTGCGATGCGCCGCTTTTTGAAGGGAAGACCGTGGCGGTTGTCGGCGGCGGGAACTCGGCGCTCGAAGCCGTTTTGGATGCGATTCCTTATGCTTCAAAAATTTATGTGTTGGTCCGTTCGGCGCTGAAGGGCGATCCGGTGACGCAGGACAAGGTGAAGGCGCATCCGAACGTGGAAATAATCCTGGGAGCGACGCCCGAAGAAATCATCGGGAAAGATACGGTTACTGGGATCCGTTATCTTGCGAACGGCGAGTCGAAAACATTGAATGTGGATGGCGTATTCGTGGAGATCGGCCAGGCGCCGAATTCGGATTTTGTGAAAGATTTGGTCAAACTGGATGATTACGGCCACGTTGCGGTCGACCATAAAACCCAGCAAACTTCCTGTCCGGGCATTTGGGCGGCCGGCGACATAACCGACCAGCCGTATCGGCAGAACAATATTTCGGTGGGCGATGCCGTGAAGGCAACGCTCAATATTTACGATCGGGTGAAGATGCAATAAAAAGAGCGCGGCATTGAAGCGGCGCCCATGGTATCACAAAGAGCTTGAAGGAGCGGTTAATCCCGGATATCCATGGTCCAACTCGTATTGGAGGTTTTGGATAACCTCGAGAATTATTTTGCGTGTTTCGAGCGGGATTGGCGTCTTCTGATTTTGGAGTATCCGTTCCAGCCGTCGCAGGATGATCCCTTTTCCACCGGGAGATATCACTGCCCCGTCGATGATTTTAAGGTAAGCTTGGATTTGGCCTCCCAGGTAAACGAACTTATGCCGGCACTTTGGTTCAAACTTCTCCATGGTCGACTCCAGCAGCCGCATGGTCAATTCCAAAGGCAGCTTCTTATCGCCATTAACCATTGGGTGATCTAATTCGGCGCGGAGGTTCTGGGCAACATTTTGGATGGTCTCTGCAACTTGGTACGGCAAATTATCCGATCTCGCCTCAAGGATTTCGAGCTTTTTGAGCGCAAGCTGCTTGTGTGCGGGAGCGGCAATCGATTCCCCGATGATGCGCAAGTAACCGTGCATGGCTCCGGTCAGGTAGGGGAGCTTGTTTCCGATCGCCAGTTTGCGGTCTTCGGCTGCGAGCTCCAGCAATTGCAGCGCTAGCTCCACCGGCATCTTTTTTTTAAATTGGTTCACCGTGAGTCCCTCCACGGGATAATTTAAATTGTTTTTGAATGACTGTCAATATTGACGCACGGGGATTCATGAATAAAATGGTGAATTGGCACTCAAAGGTCGGAAGTGCTAATAACGGTGACATGGCTCATGCGACATGGATAAAGGGTTACCCCTGTCCCATTGGCCATGAGACCTGCCACAAAAAAAATAAATATGAACTTAAAACCAATATCAAACCATTTGATCCTCCAGCCGCTTGAGGAAGAGAAGACGACGAAGAGCGGCATCGTGCTGCCGGAGACGGCGGAGAAAGAAAAGCCCATCAAGGGCAAGGTGCTTGCGGTTGGGCCGGGAAAAACCATGGAGAACGGTTTGGTGAAACCCATGTCGGTCAAGGTCGGCGACATGGTCCTTTTTAAGAAATACGGGCCGGACGAGATCGAAATCGAAGGAGAGAAATATCTCGTCGGCGATGAGGAGGATATTTTGGCGGTAATTGAATAATAAGAAGAATGTAGAAGGCGGAACGTATAATGGGTGGAATCCCTTTCTACGTTCTGTGTTCTATTTTCTATTTCTTCAATATGGCAAAACAAATTAAATTTAACGAAGATGCGCGGACCGCGATCAAAAAAGGGATCGACAAGCTTGCTGATGCGGTCCGGATGACGCTTGGCCCGCGCGGGCGGGCGGTCGTGATTGAAAAAGGATACGGTGCGCCGCAGGTGACGTTCGACGGCGTGACGGTGGCGAAGGAGATCGAGCTTGAGGACAAATGGGAAAACGTCGGTGCGGAGTTCATCAAGCAGGCGGCTGACAAAACCAATGAAGGCGTTGGCGACGGCACGACGACGGCGACCGTTTTGGCGCACGCGATGATCGATGAGGGCGAAAAGGTTATCCGCGAAAAAGGATTCAATGTCATTCATTTGGCCGAGGAACTGCGGAAGGCGAGCAAATCGGTCATCGCCGCGCTCGAGGACCAGCGGGAGCTCATCAACGATCCGAAAAAAGTGAAGGAGGTTGCGACGCTGTCGTCGAAGGACGAGGAGATCGGCGGCCTGATTGCGGAAGTGATGCAGCAGATCGGCAAGGAAGGCGTTGTCACCGTCGAGGATTCGAACACGGTCGGCAACACGTTCGAGATCGTGGAAGGCATGCAGTTCGACCGCGGCTACGTGTCGCAATACATGGTGTCGAATCAGGAGAAGATGGAAGCGGCGATTGAGGAGCCGTATATTCTCGTGACCGATAAGAAAATTTCCTCCATCCAGGAAATCCTGCAGCTGCTTGAAAAAATCGTGCAGAGCGGCAAAAAGGAACTGTTGATCGTGGCGGACGACGTGGAAGGGGAAGCGCTCGCGACGCTGATCCTGAACAAGCTGCGCGGCATTTTCAACGTGCTGGCCGTGAAGGCGCCGGGATTCGGCGACCGCAAAAAGGAATTGTTGCAGGACATTGCTATCGTGACCGGCGCGACTTTGGTTTCGGAGGATTTGGGCAAAAAGCTCGACACCGTCGAATTGGAAGATCTCGGCCGCGCTCATCGCGTGGTTTCGGACAAGGACAAGACGACGATCGTCGGCGGCAAGGGCGAAAAGAAGGAGATCGACAACCGCATTGCGCAGATCAAGGCGCAGATCAAAAAGACCGAATCGGATTTCGACAAGGAAAAATTGCAAGAGCGCTTGGGCAAGCTTTCCGGCGGCGTGGCGGTGATCAAGGTTGGCGCGCCGGCAGAGTCGGCGCAGAAAGAACTGAAACAGCGCGTGGAGGATGCCGTTGCGGCGACGCGGGCGGCAATGGAGGAGGGCATCGTGCCGGGCGGCGGGATCGCGCTTTTTAATGCAAGCGCTGATTTGATTTCGGAAACTCCGGAGACGGGAAAAAAGAAATCTTCCGTGAACGGCGAAGTGGCTCGGATTTTAGTCCGTGCTTTGGAGGCGCCGGTGCGTGCCATCGTAGCGAACAGCGGCGAGTCGCCGGACCATGCCGTTGACGAGCTCCGCAAACGCAAGAACCAGCCGTGGCACGGGTTCAATGCGATGACGAACCAGGTGGGCGACCTGAAGGAAGCCGGGATTATTGATCCGCTGAAGGTTACGAAGATCGCTTTTATGAACGCGATTTCCGTATCGGCCAATTATCTCACGATCGGTGCTGCGGTGACGAACATTCCGGAAAAGAAACAAGCGATGCCCGGTGGCGGGATGCCGGGCGGCATGGGCGGAGAGGATTACTAGATAAAGAGGAAAACGGGACCGGTGCGCGCTTTTGAAAACAGGAAGATTTGAGTTGGCTGTTTTTAAAAGCGCGCGGCGGTCCCGTTTTCGTTTCTATTATTTGCGCGAGGTTGCATGCATTTTCGATGTGCGACCACTAATTCACGGCCGTGAATTACGGGACTTTCGTATAAAAAAGGGGCGGCGGGCATTGTTCTTTCTGTCATCGCCGAAAGCAGGAATCCAGATTTGATTATGTTATAATGAAAATATGATAAATTTTCTCCGCGGAGAAACATCGAGAAGCACAGGATTGTTTATCCTCCGATTTGCGTTTGGCTACCAATTTTTGTCGTACGTTTATGCGCTTATTATGAATATTCCATTAAACGAAGGATTTATGACGACTTATTTCGCCATTGGCTTGGCACTGTTTTCCATTGTTGGCATTCTCATGTTATTGGGATTGGGAACGCGTATTATTGCTTTGATTTCATTCCTATATTTTCAGGCATTCCAGTTTTTTGGATACGGAGTGACGATTTGGAGTTTTCCACTGACGTTGCTTTTCCTTATCCCCGTTTTCCTCGGTTCAGGGAAATATTCCTTGGATTATTTGATAGTTCGCAAAAGGCAGGCAAAGATACCGGCGGCGGCAATTTGAAAATTTGAAAAAATTGTTTGATTTTCATTTGCGCGAAGCTATATGCATTTGGATACGCAAAACGCCGTTTGGAATGCGGCGTTTTGCTGCCCGTGGATCCGGCGGGAGTTGCACCCGCTTTCTCTGTTTACCAAAGACAGGATCTTACTCCGTATAAACGACGGACCCGAATACCACGAACGAGGTCATTTTAAGGTTTCGAATATGAACAAAAAATAACAAATTTCTGAACAAAATTTAATGAAATTTGAAAAAAATGTAAGAAAATAAACACAAATGGCCATTTTATGGCCATTTGTGCGGTAAACAGAGATTTGTGGTCCGCGTTTATGCAGACCCCTGCCTTGATTGTCATAATAGTCCTCCTCAGGGGTTTGTCAATTTTGACCAATTTCCTCCATAAGTCGTATAATAATGGCATGATCATCGGTTATATCATTTTGGCGGTGGTCGTGGTTCTGATCCTTTGGCTCATTGCGGCCTTTAATGGGCTCGTAACTTTGCGCACCCGCGCGCAGGAGGCCTATTCGGATATCGACGTGCAGCTCAAGCGGCGCTATGACCTGATCCCGAATTTAGTGGAAACGGTGAAGGGCTACGCGGCGCATGAAAAAACCGTGTTTGAGGACGTGACGAAAGCCCGCGCAGCGGCTATGCAGGCGACTGGTGCGGCAAAGGCGGCCGCGGAGAACCAGCTTTCGCAAACCTTGAAATCGCTTTTCGCCGTGGCGGAAAATTATCCGCAGTTGAAGGCGAACGAGAATTTCCTTTCGCTCCAGGGTGAACTTACGGACACTGAAGACAAGATCCAGGCTGCGCGCCGATTTTACAACGGCATGGTGCGCGACCTCAATACGCGGATCCAGCATTTCCCGACGAATATTATTGCGAATTCGTTCGGGTTTACGAAAATGGATTTCTTTGGCGGCGATTTGACGGATACAGAGCGGCAGCCGGTGCAGGTAAAGTTTTAATTAGGAACAGGGGATAAGAAACAAGGAGCAGGGAAGGATTCTCCTTGTTTCCTGCTTCTCATCGCAAATTCATGGCTAATCTTTATCAATATCAATCCTCAAACGTCCGCCGGACTTGGGTGCTCTTCATTGTATTTTTCGCCGTTATCCTGCTTATTGGTTACGTTTTTGCGCAGGCGTACGGTGATCCCAGCTTTATTATTTTTGCGGGGATTTTCAGCATTGTCTATTCGCTGATCAGTTATTTCGCCTCGGCGAAGATCGCGCTTTCGCTTGCGCGGGCCCGCGAGATCCAAAAGCAGGATAATCCGGCGCTTTGGAATCTGGTCGAGAACCTTTGCATTGAATCAGGCCTGCCGATGCCGAAGCTCTGTATCACTCCCGAATTGCAGATCAACGCGTTTGCGACCGGGCGTGATCCGCGGCATGCGGCGGTTGCGGTGACGCAGGGCGCGTTACAGCGGCTCGATAAGTCCGAACTGCAGGGCGTCTTGGCGCACGAGCTTTCACATGTCCGGAACCGCGATATTTTAGTTTCGACCGTCGCGGCAATTTTGGCCGGTATCATTTCGCTGATTGCCGACGTTTTTTTGCGGTCGCTTTTTTGGAGCGGCGGCATGGGCGGGGGCCGCGGGCGGAACAATGAAGGGGAAATTTTTTTCATTTTCGCCATCATCCTTTCGATCCTCGCGCCAATCGGTACGATGTTGATCCAATTAGCCATCTCCCGCCGGCGCGAGGCGCTCGCCGACGCGTCGGGTGTTTTGCTTACCCGCTATCCCGAGGGCCTGATTTCGGCACTCCGGAAAATCGAGCAGGATAACGTCCCGATGGCATCAGCCAAAGATTCCACGGCGCACCTGTGGATCGATACGCCCTTCAAAGGCAAGCAGGTTTCCTGGTGGCATAAGTTGTTCATGACCCATCCGCCGATCGAGGAGAGGATAGCGGCGCTTGAAGCAATGGCGGGATAAGGACGGCGGCGCAATTGCCATAAAACTGGTATCCGATGCCGGCAGAAAGGTATTGGATGTCTTTTTTTGCATGTTTCGTGGCATACTGTGTGCCGCGGCCAGTCACGCTAAATTTGCGCAGGCATTTGTTTTGCGCCGTGCTCTTGACAGGAAAACTCATATATCCTATGATGTTTTTGTATTGAGCAGCGCTGGAAACAGGTTTCCATGCCCGTTTTTGGCAACACTTGCATTAATTTTGGATATTGTGTATAATCTAAATAATCAAATAAATTCATAAAACCCCATGACGATCATCAAAATCATCAGCTCGGCATTGGCAAACCTTAATCCTCGCCAACAGGAGGTCTTGAACGCGCGGTTCGGCCTTGAAGGCGAGAATGAAGGGGAGACGCTGGCCGCGATCGGCGATCGTCTGCATGTCACCCGCGAGCGCATCCGCCAGATCGAAAACAGCGGTATGGCTCTCGCAAAAGCAAACCTGGCTAAGAACGAGGAGGCGAATGCCCTTCTTGCGAAGGTCCAAAAGTTTATCGTTGGCAAGGGCGGCATCGCCGGCAAGCCGGAAACGGTTGAATTCGCGAACGCGATCGCAAAGGGAACCCGCGAAACCCACCTGGACTTTTTGGCTGAGGCGACCGGTGCGTTTTATTCCCGCCGCGAGGACGATGAGTTTGTGCCGTTGTATTACAGCGGTGAAAAAGAATTCAAAACTGCGAAGGCGTTCGTGGATGGCTGGGTTGGCATGCTCCATTCGAACCGCGACAACGTCTTTTCCGGCAATTACCGGACGGAACTCGCGAACTATTCGAAAATGAAGGGCATGGTTGGCCCGAACGTGGAGAATTTCCTTGGGCTTTCAAAGCAAATCGGCATGAATCCGTATGGCGACACCGGTTTGCAGGAATGGCCGGAAATCAACCCGAAGACCATCCGCGACAAAATCTATCTGGTATTGAAGAAAAAGAGCGAGCCACTCCACTTCGTGGATATTGCGGAACATATCAATAAAGTCGGTTTCGACAGCCAGAAGGCGCTTGGTCCGACCGTGCACAATGAATTGATCAAAGACGGCCGTTTCGTGCTCGTCGGCCGGGGCATGTACGGCCTGCGCGAAGATGGCTACGAACCGGGCATCGCGCGCGAAGTCATCGCGAAAGTGCTGAAGGAAAAAGGGCCGCTCGCGCCGCGCGAAGTGGTTTCGCAGGTCACGAAGCAGCGCATGTTCAAACCGAATACGATCGTGATCAATCTCCAGAATAAGAATCTGTTTGAGCGCTTGCCGGATGGCCGGTATCGCGTGCGGGAAGCGTAGGGGTGGGCAAGTGCCCAATGACAAATGTCTGATGGTAAACGAATGTAAGGAATGTCCCAGTGCCAAACGTTGGACACTCCTCCCATTGGACATTCGTTAGGCATTAGCCGTTTGTCATTTGTCATTTTATGGATTTCGTATCTTCCCAACTTCAAATTTTTCTCCAATCCGTCGGCGCGGCCTGGAACGCTGTCTGGTGGATTGTCGTCCCGGCGATTGCCCTGGTCGTTTTTTTGGATTTTTGGCTTATCTATGTCCGGTCGAAATTCTTGAAGGCGGTCACCTGGCAGCTTCTTGAGATCAAGATCCCGAAAAATGTCCTGAAGACCCCGAAGGCGATGGAGCAGATCTTTGCGGCCGCGCATACGCCGTATTCTTTTGGTATTAAAAAGTTCAACAAGTGGTTCAAGGGGCAGGTCGAGCTTTGGATGTCGTTTGAAATCATGGGCCGCGCGGGCGAGAGCCATTTTTACTTGCGCCTGCCGTCGCAATTCCGCAACATGATGGAGGCGGCGATTTATTCGCAATATCCGGAAGTGGAGATCACAGAAGCGGAGGATTATGTCGCCGAGATGCCGCAGACGTTGCCGAACAAGGACATCCAGATTTTCGGTTACGACCAGATTTTGGGCAAAGAAAATTATTATCCGATCCTGACCTATCCGGCATTCGAGGCAAACGTGGAGGAGCAGCGTTTGGATTCGATTGCGCTTTTAATGGAAGGCATGGCGAAACTGAAAGATGAGGAGCAGATGTGGATGCAGATTCTGGTCACGCCGACTGGCACCGACTGGGGCAAGGAAGGCGAGAAGGCGGTGAACAAGATTTTGGGCATCGAGGAAAAGAAAACCACCGGCGGCGGCCTCAATTTCAGCCTGGGCGTGACGCTCGGGGAAGCGCTTACGGCACCCTTTCAGCATCCGAGCATGGAGCCGGCCAAGCCGCAGAAATCCGAAAGCCAGAACCTCAACCTGAAGGCGCTCGCGGCGACGCCGATCATGAAAGAAGTGACCGAGGGAATCCAGCGGAAAATTTCCAAATTGGCATTCGAAACCACGGTCCGTTTTTTGTACCTTGACCGGCGGGAATCATTTAAAGGTGATAACATTAACTCGGTAACCGGTTTCTTCCGGCAGTTCTATACGCAGCACATGAATTTTTTCCGCGTGAACCTGCCGACACTGCCGATTGCGAAAGGTTTTTTCAAGAAAACTAAAATCGAACTCAAGCGGCACGCGCTCTATACGGCCTATCGCATCATGCGGCGGTTGCCGAAGCAATCCATTTTGAATATCGAAGAACTCGCGACGATCTACCACTTCCCGATTGCGGCGGTGACGACGACCGAGCTTGAAAAAATCGCGTCGAGGAAGGGAAGCCCGCCGGCGAGCGTGCCGACGATCGAGGACTGATTTTAGAGAACGGAGAATGGAAGCCGGAGAGTGGAACGATTCCAGCTTCGGGCTTCAATTCTCCTCGTTCCATTGCGTCTATGTCTAACGAACTCACCAACAACGACATAACCCCCATCGGCGTCTATAACTTCCGCAACCAGCGGAAGAAATTCGGCATCAAAGTCGATGATCGGCGCCGGCACGTATACGTGATCGGAAAGACCGGCGTCGGCAAGACGACATTGCTTGAAAATATGGTGATCTCCGATATCCAGTCGGGAAAAGGGGTCGCTGTCATCGATCCGCATGGCGAGTTTGCCGAAAAAATGCTCGATTTCGTCCCCGAAGAGCGGCTGGAGGACGTTATCTATTTTGATCCGGCCGACATGGAGAATCCGATTGCATTCAATCCCATGGAACAGGTTGGCGTCGAGGCCCGGCATCTTTTGGCATCGAGCCTCATGGGCGTCTTTAAGAAGATTTGGGCGGATGCGTGGTCGGCGCGCATGCAGTACATTTTGAACAATACGCTGCTTGCGCTCCTCGAATATCCGGGTGCGACGCTTTTGGGCATCATGCAGATGTTTTCGAACAAGGCCTACCGAAAAAAGATCGTGGACAATCTCCAGGACGTAGTGGTCAGGTCGTTTTGGCAGGATGAATTCGCGGCTTATAGCCAAAAATTCGAAACTGAAGCGCTCGCGGCCATCCAGAACAAAGTCGGTCAGTTCGTTTCAAACCCGCTGGTCCGCAATATTTTAGGTCAGCCGCGTTCAACTTTGAATATGCGCGAGATCATGGACAAGGGCAAGATTTTTATTGCCAACCTTTCGAAGGGCAAGGTGGGGGAGGATAATTCCGCGCTGCTCGGCGCCATGATCATCACGCGGTTGCAGCTTGCGGCCATGTCGCGCGTAGATATTCCGGAGGACCAGCGGCGCGATTTCTTCCTATATGTCGATGAGTTCCAGAATTTTGCGACGGATTCGTTCGCGAATATCCTGTCCGAAGCCCGCAAATACCGTTTGAGCCTGATCCTGGCGCACCAATATATCGGCCAGCTGGTTGCGGCCGACAATAATACGAAGGTACGCGATGCGGTCTTCGGCAACGTTGGCACGATTGTTTCGTTCCGCGTCGGCGCGGCGGATGCGGAATTTTTGGAAAAGGAATTCATGCCGGAATTCCTGCAAAACGATCTCGTGAATCTCGCGAAGGCGAATATTTATATCAAGCTTATGATCGATGGCGTAGCGTCGCGGCCGTTTTCGGCGGAAACTTTGCCGCCGCAAAAGCTGCCGCTTGTAACCTATCGCGATGTCATCGTCAAAAATTCGCGTGACCGCTACGGGACTCCGAAGGCCATCGTAGAGGAGCGGATCAATGCCGAGATTCATTCGGAGGGCGCGGTGGATGGCGTAGAGGAGAAAATGGGCCGGCGCGGCGAGCGGCCGTTGGCTGAGGTGTTGGGGGGAGGAGCAGGGAACAGGGGACAAGGGACGGGGAACCGGCCTGCCGGCCGAAGCTTTAACGAAGGCCGGGGTCCGCGGACCATGGCGGGCTTCAGCCCGAGGAATGAGCGGCGCGACCTGAATTTCGGCACGACAAATTCCGGGCAGGATGTGCGGCGCCAGGCCGAGGCCGGGGATATGATGCAAAAGCCGGATGTCATGAAAGAGTTCGCGCCGAGCCCGCGTGCTCCGGAAGCCGATAAGCCCAAACCGCTTACGCCGCTTGAAGCCGCCGCCGGCGTGCAGAACCCGCCGCAGCCGAAGAAATTTCCCAAGGCAAATGTAGATATCGAAGCGCTCCGGAAGGCCATCCATGATTCGCTGAAGAAAAAAGGAGATGACGATAATGGAAATTAGCTCTTGATGCGATTCCATCTCATAACGATTTTCCCCGAAATATTCGATTCTTATTTGAATGAGTCGCTTTTTAAGCGTGCCCAAAAAGAAAAGATTATTTCCGCAAAAATATATAACCTCCGCGATTTTACGGCGGACAAACACCGCAAAGTGGACGACCGGCCGTTCGGCGGCGGGCCGGGGATGGTGATGCAAATCGAACCGATATACAAGGCAGTTCGATTTGCGGAAACGAGGAATAAGAAACAGGGGTCAAAAAAGCGGAAAATCCGGACAATCCTTTTTTCGACGCGCGGAAAAAAACTGGATGCGAGAACGGCAAAGCGGTTTTCGAAATACGACGATCTGATCCTGATCTGCGGCCGGTATGAAGGCGTGGATGAGCGCGTGGCGAAGTACGTCGCCGACGAGGAAATTTCGATCGGCGACTATATTCTCTCCGGCGGCGAACTGCCGGCGCTCGTGCTGATGGAGGCCGTCAGCCGGTTTATCCCCGGTTTTCTTGGCAAACAGGAATCGCTTGAAGAGATTAACGGCTCTTTCCCAACCTATTCCCGCCCCGAAATTTTCAATCCCAAGAAGGGCAAAAAATGGGTCGTACCTAAGGTTTTGCTCTCCGGCGACCATAAAAAAATCCGGCAATGGCGGGCTGGGCATTAGAACCCATCTCGAAAGTAGATTGATAATGCGGAGCTGCGGGCTTGGCGGTCTTTTTCGGCTGCGGCCCACAATTTCCTTCGCGGCATAGCACCGCTATTCCTTGCCGGAAGATCGCGTACCTCGCTCGAAAAATCCTCACCAATTCCGCTGGCCTGCTTTTGAGATGGGTTCTCGTCCGATCGATTGAGTTTTGTAAAAATGGCCGCTTAAAGTCCGATCGGATATTAAGCTGCCGTTTTTTAATATTGTTTTAATAACAGGCTTTTATACTGGGAGCTATGGCTATCGGTGACATTGCTTTCGGGCTCGCGGCTGGTTTTTTGAATGGCATTTTGTCGGCGGCTTTAGGATGGAATTTGGCCTTAGACGTCGGCATTTTGTCGGTCGGCTGTCTTGCGGCGCTTATCATAAGCCGGAGGCTTCGATTCTCGCAATTTTTCCTGGTTTTCCTGGTTTCTGTCCCGATGGGAGCTTTTTATTATCATGCATACCTGCATTGGAAAGCTGCGGCAGACCGGTTTCCGGATCCCTCTGCGGTTTTTACGGCCGTCATTTCAGACGAACCGAAGATAAGTGGCAACTCCGTTTATTTTTCGGCAAACTTACGGCCGCCGTTTTCGGGAATGTTGGCCGTTTTCGCTTCTGCTTCGGACACTTTTCATTACGGCGATTTGATTGAAGCGAAAGGCCCGATCCAGCCGGGGCGAATGCCAGGCGGCCGTCCTGCTGTTTTTTCGAAGGCGGTAGTCGTGTTTGGCGCGCATCAGGGATTTTGGCTGCGTGAAAAAATGATCGCTTTCAAGGAAGCGATTGAAGCCGAATTCCGGGAATTCCTTTCGGTGGATGCGGCGGCGCTGTTGGGCGGGATGACTTTCGGCGGTACGAGCGGCATGAGCAAAGGTTTCAAAGACGAAATGGCGGCATCGGGCACGTCATATGTGGCTTCGATGTACGGCGCGAAAATTTTTTACTTGGCATGGGCAATTGAACAGTCCTTGAAGCGTCGTCTTATGCGCCGGACGCGGTTTTTCGTGGCGGCAGCCGCCGTTATCCTTTTTGTCGCCATGGCTGGTGCGTCATTGGTCGTGGTCCGCGCGGCTCTCATTGCGTTTTTGGGATTGCTGGCGAAAGAAATCGGCCGCCGGCTTTCGAAACGGAATGCCCTTGCGGTGATCGGGGCCGGCATGGCGATTTTTGATCCGACCATCATCATCCAGCCGGTTTTCACGCTTTCGTTTTTGAGTGTTGCGGGAATTTTGTATTTGGATCAGCCGCTCCGGATATTTTTGGGATGGAGAGGAAAAGGCGGCGGATTTCTGAAATGGCGCGAGAGCGTGATCATTGCGGCGGCGGTTTTGCTCGCGATCATACCAGTGCTCGTTGCCGGCTCCGGGCAGGAGTTCTCACTGGCTATTTTCCCTTCGAATGCGCTTATCGGCATTTCCCTGCCATTCGCGATCGGCTTCGGATATTCGCTTGCATTCGCCGGATTCGTTTTGCGTTATCTCGGCGCCGCGGTCGCCGCGGTCGGTTCGGTGATTTTGTGGTACGATTTCGCCATCATAAAAATTTTTGCCGCATTCACCTTACCGCTGCCGATCGGTTTCAATTCAATAATTCCATTCGTAATTTATTACGCCGCTCTCGCTGGGTTTGCCTATTTTTATCGCGAGCGAGTCCTTTCCGCTCGACTTCCCGATTATAAAAAAGCGCCATAGGGACGGCGCATTCGAAAACTACTTGCCATCAACAGGATTGCAAAGTTTAATCAAGCCGCTTCGCGTTCTCGCAGATCATTTTGACCTGCCCGTCGCGGCGCGACATTTTTCCGTCCACGATCACCACGGCATTATCGATCCATACCGGCTGCGTTTTCGTGTAGGTACTGTTGAAAACCACGACTTCAATGTTCTGCTGTGCCGCGTCTTCGATCGTCACGAAGGCCATCGGCTGGCCGGTTTTCGTCACGATCTTATGGATGCGCGAGATGAGCCCCGCCGTGCGCACGATCTGATTCTCGTTTTTCACCGCCATCAAATCTGCGATCGGTTTCGCGCCGTATTTCTTGAGCGTTTCGAGGTGCGAATTTACCGGGTGCTCGGAAAGGTAAAAACCGATCAGCTCTTTTTCCCAGGCGAGCTTTTCATTATTCGAGGCCGGCGCTGCCGGTTTTAATTTCAGGGTTGCGGCCGGCAGTGAATCGCCGAAAAGCGAATGGCCGTTGTTGCCGGTTGCGCCGCGCTTCATCGCGTTCGCGAATTTCAGGATATCATCCATGTTTTCGAGGATTTGGTTGCGTTCGACGCCGAGCGAATCCAGCGCGCCGCTCTTTGCCAGGCTTTCGAGCGATTTTTTGTTCAGGTCCTTGTGCTGGATGCGCGTGAGGAACTGTTCGAAGCCGGCGAACGGGCCGCCGCGCGCGCGCTCCTCGATGATTGCCTTCGCGATCTCCGAGCCGACATTTTTGATGGCCAAAAGGCCGAAGCGGAGCCGGTCGCCCTCCGGCGTGAAATTGATGTAGCTTTTGTTCGCGTCCGGTCCGAGGACTTCAATGCCCGACTGCTTGGCTTCCTGCACCAAGACCGAAATCCGTTCGACGTCGTTTAGCTCCGCGTTCAGCGTCGCCGCCGCGAACTCTTCCGGGTAATGCGCTTTGAGGTACGCCGTTTGGTACCCGATCATGGCATAGCACGCGGCATGGCTCTTGTTAAACCCATAGCGCGCGAATGGCGGGAAGAGCTCCCAGATTTCCTTCGCGATTTTCGGCGGGATGCCGTTCTTGATCATACCGCTCGTCAGTTTTTCCTTTTGTTCATCAAGCAACGATTTGATCTTTTTGCCGATGGCCTTGCGGAGCGTGTCGGCCTCGGCGAGCGAATAGCCCGCGAGGTCGCGCGCGATGCGCATCATCTGTTCCTGGTAAACGCCGATGCCGTAGGTATTTTTCAGGATTGGTTCGAGCTTTGGATGGAGGTAGGTGATCCTCTCTTCGCCGTGTTTGCGCTTGATAAAGGACGGGATCAGCTCCATCGGCCCCGGGCGGAAGAGCGCCACGAGCGCGATCAGGTCTTCGATGCCGGTCGGTTTGATCTCTTTCATATAGCGGCGCATCCCCGAGCTTTCGAATTGGAACACGGAAGTCGTATCGCCTTGCTGGAGCAGTTGGAACGTCTTTTGGTCGTCGAGCGGGAGGCGCGAAACGTCCACGGTTTCGCCGCGCAATTCCTTGACGAGCCGCACCGCTTCTTCGATGATGGACAGGTTCCTCAATCCGAGGAAGTCGATCTTCAGCAAGCCGAGGTCTTCGACGGCGTGCATCTCGAATTGCGTGATGAGGATTTCCTTGTCTTGCGGCGCGAATTGCAGCGGCACCCGTTCGTCGAGCGGATCTTTCGCGATCACGGTGCCGCAGGCGTGTACCGATGCGTGCCGCGCGACGCCCTCAAGGTGCCGCGCCGTGTCGATCAATTTTTTCGCTTCCTCGTTCGAGCTGTAGATTGCCTTCAGATCCTCGACGCGCTTCAGGCATTCGTCGAGCCATCCTTCCTTCATGCCCTGGGTCGGGTTGAAGGGAATCAGCTTGGCGATCTGGTCGCAAAACTGGTAGGAATAGCCCATCGCGCGGCCGGCATCGCGGATTGCCGCGCGTGCCGCCATTGTCCCGAACGTGATGATGCGTGCCACGCGGTCCTCGCCGTATTTCTCGCGGGCATAGGCCAGGACTTCGTCCCGCCGCAGGTCGGAAAAATCGATGTCGATATCCGGCATTTGGATGCGTTCCGGATTTAGGAAGCGTTCAAAAAGCAGATCGTAGGTAAGGGGATTGATATCGGTGATGCCGAGTACGTAAGAAACGATGCTGCCCGCGGCCGAACCCCGGCCCGGGCCGACGGCGATGCCGTGCGTCCGCGCCCAGCTGATCAAGTCCTGCACGATAAGGAAGTAATCCGCGAAGCCGGTTTTTTCGATGACGCCGATTTCGTATTCCAGCCGGTTTTTCACCGCTTCGGTTTGCGCTTCCGGCGGAAATCGCCGCGGCAGCCGTTCTTCGACGAGCTCCCGGAGATATCGGTTTGCCGTTTTTCCTTCCGGCTTCGGGAAATCCGGCAGCAGGGTTTTGCCGAGTTCCAATTCGACTTTGCAGCGGGCGGCAATTTCCGCGGTCCGCGCGACGGCATCGGGACCGCCGGGAATCGATTTGAATTTTTCCGCCATGGCTTCCGGCGATAAAACCGAAAAGTCGTCTTCTTTCATGGTCATCCGGTCGTCATCCGAAAGCTGGTTGCCGGTTTGGACGGCGAGCAGGACGTCATGATAGGAAGCATCCTCGGAACGGAGATAGTGGCTATCCTGGGTCGCGACGAGCGGGATTTTCGTTTCTTCGGAAAGTTTGACGAGCAGCGGTTCCAGTTTTTCCGATTCCGGCACGTGCGGATGCTTCTGTATTTCGAGAAAATAATTTCCAACGCCGAAGAGCTCCTGGTAGGCGAGCGCGCACTGTTTTGCCTCTTCGAATTTTCCGGCAAGGAGTATCTGCGCAATTTCTCCGCCGAGGCAAGCGGAAAGCGCGATCAGCCCTTCGTGGTGTTCGCGGAGCAGGTCTCGGTCAACGCGTGGTTTGTAATAAAACCCTTCGAGGTGCGCTTTGGTGACTAATTTGATCAGATTTTTCCAGCCGGTTTCGTTTTCGCAAAGCAGGATGAGGTGATTGTACCGTTCGTTCGAATCCCGCGAAAACCGGTCGCGCGGCGCGACGTACGTTTCGACGCCGAGGATCGGTTTTATGCCTGCCTTCTTCGCCGCTTTATAAAATTCCACCGCGCCGTAGAGCACGCCATGATCCGTGAGCGCGATCGAATCCATGCCCTGCTCTTTAACGCGCGCCACAAGGTCCGGGATTTTTGAAAGCCCGTCGAGGAGGGAGTAGTGGGAGTGGACGTGGAGGTGAGTGAATTTCATAATGGTTATACCTCCATTTTAATGGAAATTTAAGAAAATTTAAATGAAATTTTAATACGGTTCAGCGCCGCGAAATTGTAAGTTTAGCATTTGCTTTTGCGCCATTTTTCAATAAAATAGTAAAGCAATTCGCCACCTTAGCTCAGCGGTAGAGCAACTCTTTTGTAAAGAGAAGGTCCCCGGTTCAAATCCGGGAGGTGGCTCAGCGGCATTGAAAAAAACGCTATTTCAAGTTACCCTATCAGTGTTGCCGATGTAGCTCAGTTGGTAGAGCAACTCCATGGTAAGGAGTAGGTCGGCGGTTCAAGTCCGCCCATCGGCTCGGGGTTAGATTTATAAATAACAATGAATTTTGAATCCCTAAGGAGTGAAAGGATCAGAGAAGAGGCGGAGGCTTATGTTAAAGAACGGAACCCGGCGAGGCAGTTAATGCAGTTTATTGAACGAAACCGCGGTAAAATCGGTTTAGTCATGGTCCTTTCTGCGTGCGCGGCCATTTTTCCGGACAGAACCAAAGAAAAAATTGAAATTACGCCTCAAGTTCGAGAAGAACTGGAAGAGGAGGATAAAATAGCTGATGAGGTTGGTTTATTGCCCATTCTTGCCATTGAAGCATGCCAAAGTGTCGCAAATGATAATGAGCGTGGTGCTTATATGGAAAAGTCCGGGAATGCCGGTCGTGTTGTTTCAGGGTTTGAAAAAATGGAGGGCGGGTTATCTAATAAAGAAGTGGATGGAATCATACGGGCTTTACCTGCGGCGCTGAATGCCGATATTCCCATGGTGGAGTATCGCAATGAGCATAAAACTCTTGATTCTAAATATGGTAAAAACCTTCAGGAAAAGAGTGAGATAGCCGCCCAGTACGATCGAATCCGTAATAAAATTACGGTTTTGGCCGGAATGGAAAATGAATCAGCTTCCACGGTTGTTAAAGATATTATCCATGAAGTAGCTCATAGCAAAGATTGGGAATCAAACCGATTATTGACAAAAAAAGAGCGGATAGACTTGCTGCGTGATGTTGTTGGCCGTGTAAAATCAGCGGATCGGTATCAGTCATCGTACGTAGAGTCCATTGAAAATGGTGATAGGCGGGAGGAATTATATCTAAAAGCCAGCGAATATTTTGCGGAAATAAATGCAGAATATTTCACCCATAATACCCTGCTCCCAGAAGGCGACCGCAGGATTGTAGAGCGTGTTATTATCGAATCGAAAGTTGATAAGGAATTTACGCGCCGAACGGTTGCGGCATTTAATAAAACCATCAAGCAGATCGTAGCGCGCCATCAAGGCCGGCAGAGCCCAATGTTAGCATGGAGTCGTTGAATTACATAGTTATATTTGACGCAGAGTATCGTGCCCGGGCATTTCTTCGAAGAGAAGGCAATGGATTTTTTATACTTGAGGCGGTAAACGGTTTTGCAAATGAAGATGTAGCTACTTTTTTGAAGTCCATGGCGGAACGCGAACTATTACTTCGAATCGGCGGGCCAGAGGGCGAAATTGAAAAAATCAAACCATTAGACCGAAGGTATTTCTTGGCGATGCTTCAGGGATTAGAGAGAGGGGGATTTGTCGCGAGGCCGATCGAGGAATATCAGAAACAATTTTTATTGCAATTGAATGATAGTGCGTTCGACGTGGCGCGTAATGCAGCCATGGGAGATCTTTTGAACGTGAAAGAAGGGAAAACAGACGAATTTTTAAAAGATTTGCGCGAAGGATTGGCACTAATCAATCTTCGGGAATGAATCCTGTTCTTTTACTTGCTTTTATGAAGGGTTCATGATATCATCTTACCCATGGCTAAAGTAAAACGTTCCGATAATTTGATCACCCTTCGCTGCTCCGTTTGCAAGCGGCGGAATTATTATGTCCACAAGAACAAGAAATCCGTCGAGCGGAAAGTTGAATTGAAAAAATTCTGTCCGTGGTGCCGCAAACAGACCGTGCATAAGGAAGGAAGATTGACGGGGAAGTAGAATGGAGAATGGAGAATGGGTTCACCCTTCCTGCTTTCTACGTTATACTTTCTACTGTCATACAGGGGGTATCGTTCAATGGTAGGACAGCGGTCTCCAAAACCGCCAATCTGGGTTCAATTCCTAGTGCCCCCGCTCGATTGGCCTTTTGATTTTACCCGGATTTGCTCGCGGTAGGCCGCTATTTTGCATGGATATTGGATTCATCGCTCAAATTGAGCTTGCTTAACTTCCGCACGGGTTGTGCGCGCTTGTGCCCGCTTTTCATTTCTCCGTTTGGTATTCCGGGGTAATATCCTTGATATTTGTCTTTATTTGGTCCGTTCGGCAAAAAATACATTAAATTTTAATGTGGATTTTTTTGGTCGAGAACTTCTTTAATATTTTTTTAATATTTTTGTGCTATGGATGAGGAAAGTCGAAATATTCAATCAAAAAATGAAAAGCTATTTAACTTACGTCATTTGGATTGCATTGGGGCTCATTGTCTGCATTTCTTTTCTCCGCAAAAGCCAAGCACCGACGGAGAAGCCTTTGGCGGCATTGAACGGCAAGGTAAAAAATCTAGTGGCGGCAGTGGCGGCAAAATCGTTGGAGCTTGATACGCCGAAGAAAGCGGCGATTTGCCGGACGGACGGTTCTTTGCCGGACCACGGCTGCACGCCGGGAGCGGTCTTCGCCTCGGCTGCGCTCGCGGATATCTGCACCGCGGGATATTCGAAATCGGTCCGGAGCGTGACAACCGCGGCCAAGAAGAAGATTTATGCTGCTTACGGGCTTGCCTACCCGCAGGCGCGTGGCGCCTTCGAGGCTGACCATTTGGTTCCGTTGGAACTTGGCGGCAGCAATGACTTCGCAAACCTTTGGCCGGAAGCTGCGGATCCGCCGCCGGGCTTCAAAGAAAAGGATATCGTCGAAAATTATCTGCACGAAGAGGCGTGTGCGGGCAACATCGATCTCAAAACGGCGCAGGTGCTCGTGGCTGATAATTGGCTTGCGGTGTACGGCAGTTTGAGCCCGGAAGAGATCGCGGCTTTGAAGGCGCGATTCGTGAATTGGGGCAATTAGTCCGTGATCAGCAAAGAAATGCAAAAAAACACAAACCAACCAAACAAATTATCAAACAAAATTATGGATTTCAAACCGACTTTGTTGACCCGTTTCCTTCTCCGCTTTACCCCCGCTTGGGGGCTGAATCGGCTGGCCATGGAAATGGGCTTTCCGCCGGTGGATTTTTTGAGGCATTTGCACCGAATTTTCTCATCGGCGGAGCGGGTGGATATTTTGCCGGTAGAAAGCGGACTTCGGGGATTCCAATTGGTGCTTGATGGTTTATTTTCCCTGTATTTTTATCAGGACGGGGATCATTTTGCCTACGACGGATTTGAAATAGGGGAGTATGAGAAAGGGAATGTGGCCATTTTTGACAGATTTCGCTGAAGGATATGAAATTTCCGTGAATTAACAGTTTGACTTTTTTCGCGGCGTGCTAAAATGGAATTAGATTCCGCCCTAGATCTGGATCAAACAATTCATTTCGGGAGGATAACATTGCTGTCGCCCGTGGGCTTCAGTTGAGTCCACCCACCTGGCGCAAAGCCAGAGATCTTAGCGGAATCAGACTAAAAAATCGACATTGCCTGTCGATTTTTTAGTCGCAATTCGCAGGGATAAGGACCCTGATATTGATCAAAGAGCAGTTCCCTCATCGCTTATTTCTTTCTCCGTGTTGCTGATCTTTGCTGCCAGAATGAAATCATTTTCCGACAGTCCGCCAATCGCGTGCGTCCAAAGTTCGAATCGTACCAGATTGTAGAAGATATAGATGTCCGGATGGTGCTGTTCCGCTTCGGCTATTTCCGCGACCTTATTCACAAATGCCATTGCGGCCTTGAAATCTTTGAATTTGAACTCGCGGGAGATCTTTTTTCCGTCTATTACCTTCCATGCGGGTGCCTGTGCGGTAAATTCCGCAAGCAGGTCGCCTTCCAGGGGCAGCGTGCCGCCCTCGCAGGGGACGCAGTGTTTTTTAGATAGGTCCATGAGTGTAATTATACAATAGGGAAAATAAAAATCCGCGCTTAAAAAAGGTCGGTCCAATAAAATCGTTTTCAAATGCGGTTTTTTCTTTTCGTCGGGCCGCCGGGAATGGAACAAAAATTTCCTTCGGAAATTTTTCTGGAAACCCACGGTTTCCAGTGCCTTCCTACACGGAAGGGGCAACCTGCCCCTTCCGACCTATCCCCTCGTTCGATTCCCGTCGATCCTCCTTAAATGAAAAACGACCGAACGGTCGTTTTTCATTTTCGTCGGGCCGCCGGGAATCGAACCCGGGCCTTACGCACCCCATGCGCAAATACTGCCATTATACGACGGCCCGTTTTATGCGAGTTTATGATACCTTATTTGCCGCAAAAGCAAAACTTGCCTATTTGGGCTGATTTTATATCATAAAGACATGAACAACATAGAACAAATGCCGGGGGCAGAGGGAGTTTCGGTCGAAGCTTTTAAAAATATGTCGCCGAATCAGCGTCATGAGTTCGTAAAGGTCAGTTTGAGTCCAGAGCAGGCGGGGGCGTATTCCGAGGCCGATATTGATGCTATTGTTAATCTCACTGCGCGGCTTTTAAATAGCGAATTGCCTGATACGGTTCAGAGTGCCTTGGGCCTTGCAAAAGAATTGCGTATGGATGCGATTAAGGAGATAGGCCCGTCTGCCGGCCGCGTTTATGCAAAAGATGCCGAGGGGAATGTGGTAGCTTCAGGATCGAATAAGATCGAAGCAATGAAAAAAGCTCAAGAAGAAAGAGCTATTTAAAAAAATGGGAGGCCTCGCACGTTTCCGTGCGAGGCCTTTTTTAGTTGATGCCGCTACTATTGCGGAGGAGCGCCGCGAGCTTCGCGGCCTGCCGTTCTATTTCCGAACGTTTTTCGGGTTGCATTTCCTCCAATTGGAGGTTTAGCAACCTTTCGTTCAAATCATGGCAAGCGGGGAGGGGGCAGCTTTGCAAGTGTCCCCGGACTTGCTTGCCAATCGTCTCGTTTTGCACGAGCTCCGAGACCTGCTCGACCGTGAGGTCGGCAAGTATGGCGCATAGACCTTCTTCCAAGCGGATCACCTCCAATTAATAAAAAATCCCAGCAAAATATCTGGAATAATAATATAATACTTTTAAATTAGGGTCAAATTATGCGGAATCGGTGACGGCGGCCGTTTTGGAAGCCGCAATGGAAGTTTTCCGGTTCGCTTTTTTGGCGATCGTCCGCATGCAGGCGGTGCAGATCAAGACGCGTTTGCCCTGAACACGCGCCCACTGGAGATTGGGGTATTTGCGGGACCAGTTTACCGGATTGTAGTGGCCGCGGAGGAGTTTCCGTTCGCCTTGCATTTGGGATCCTTTTCCGCAGAGTGCGCACTTTCTCATGGGAGAGATTATAGGTTAAATTTGATGGAAAAGCAAGCCTTCCGTTATCTGGATTTGATTTAAAATCCAGAGCTTGGGAAATGACTGATTAATAATATCTAATTAATAATGACTGATTAATAATGAATACCTAATGTCCGAACGTCCCCATGAATTTTTAATTTGGCATTCGTTATTCATTATTAATGAGACATTATTAATTTTTTAAACTGGGCGCTCGGGATAGTATCGCAAATCCTTAATCCAACCTAACCTTCAAATTCTTCACCTTTCTTTTGTTCGCCTTCG
Source organism: Patescibacteria group bacterium (assembly GCA_028865305.1). Taxonomy (GTDB): domain Bacteria; phylum Patescibacteriota; class Minisyncoccia; order UBA6257; family 2-01-FULL-56-20; genus REEB161. Next base: position 115,760 of record JAGWKM010000001.1, read on the forward strand.
GCAGCCGTATGGTCAAAATGCCGTTTTTGAATCCGACGCTTGCGCCGTCGGGATTGACCTCTTCGGGGAAAATGATCGTCCGGGCGAACTTGCCCCAGTAGCATTCCTGGCAAAGGTAATTTTCATCATCGACTTCCCGCGTGCGATGGCGTAGGCCCTTGATGGCGATGGATTCGTGCGTGACTTGGATGTCAATATCTTCCGGTTTGACGCCGGCAATAGCTGATTCGATGACTATTTCGCCGGGCGTTTGGAAAACATCCACGGTGAGTTCGCCGGCCGGTTCGGTATCGTCCCAGGTTTTTTCATCATCGGTTTCTACGAGTTTCGGCCTGGAGCTTTTGGCCCGCGTCTGAAGGGTGCTTGCCTTCGCAAGTTCTGTTTCGTATTCCGGTTCTGCCGCCGTTTCCTGTATTTCTTCGTCCGGCTCCGCCGTTTCCTCTGTATTCTTGGCGGTTGATCCGCCTGCAAGATTTTCAAAAAATTGTTCGTCGTTCATTTGATAAACCTGCTAATTTACTAATTTTACGAAATTACGAACGTATGGATCGCGTGCGGGGATGATGAGTGCGTCAGCAATTTCGTATTATTCGCGAATTGGCACGTTACACCGCTTCCGCAGCTTTCAGTTTCTCGAAATCATTCAATACGAAAAATCCTACGATTACCAAAAACACAACCGTATATGCCACATTCCCATAGCTCAGTATAAGGTAGTTGAAAAACGCGTGCAAGACGGCGGCCATGGCAAAACCGGTGGCCAAGTAGCGTTTTACCTTTTTCCGCGCGATGCCGAGCGCCCAATGGTAGCCCACGATGCCGGAAGTCAACGAGTGGAGGAGAGTGGCGCCGACGAAACGGAGCGAGACGGTTTGGAAGGCGCTCGCGAGGAGGGTTGAAGGGGCGCTCGCGGTACTCGTGAGGGCGCCGATGTTCTCGAGCGTGGCAAAACCGAGGGCGGCGACGATCAGGTAGATCATGATATCGACGGGGTCGCGCATTTCGGGGGTTTTCGCGATGGCAAAATCGGCTGCGGCGAATTTCATGATTTCCTCAATGAGGGCGAGGCCGAGGAGAGAGAGGATCGAAAATTCGGAAATGCCGACGGAGCTCGCGGCGCCGTTGAACCACCGTTCGATGATGACGGTGAAGAAGGCGAAAGCGATGCCGGCGAGAAAAGTGAAGAGGATGAGGCGTTTCGGTTCGGCATGCGTTTCTTCCTCTAAATAAAAAGTGAGCCAGGCGAAGCCGGGCAGGAGGCCGAGGAGCAGCAGAAGGAAAACCATATAAGATTATTTTAACAAATCGGTAAAACGGCGTCCTTATTTCCGGTTTTTGGTCAATTCGAACGTATTGTGGTTTTTCTCGAAACTTATTCTGAAATTTTCAAAGAAAACTTCCTGTCCGAGCAATATGCCTACATTTTCGCTATCAATATACCAAGCTGGCACATCAATTTCGATATCGGTATGTTTAATTTTAAAAGGCAAATTGCCGATCTTCGTCGGAACTTTCCCTTTGCCAATCCCCAAAATTTCTTTAGCATCGTTCAATTTTATTCCTAACGGTTCTGCGTATTCCATATTGACTGCGGTCGTGTCGGCTCCCGAATCGATGACTGCCGGAACTTCAAGCACACTTCCATCTTGGGTTTTTAATTCAATCATGAGGACGGGTCGTTTAACCGACTTTCCCCTGGTATCTTTCGGTCCGACAACTTCGAGGTATGAAAATTTCATTGCTGGATATCAATCGAGGAAAACAGCTCCAGGAGCAAAGCCGAGTTTTGGCAAAACTCTGAATACCACCTTTCTCTTTTCATTGGTGGTTTTCCTTAATACTTCAGAGAGAGTGTTACCGCTCGCGATGACCTTTTTATAATCTTGCGACAACGCAGCCCATTTATTCAGATATTTTTGGGTAAGTGAAGATGTATCAGGTACCTTGATGATTTTATCGTTCATAGACTATAAATATACCCCTCTTGACGAAGAATAGCAAGTTTCGTTTAATGAATTTTTAATGAAATTCGCAAATCTTCTTGATTTTCTCTACCACTTCTCTACCATCAACATCTTGCTGGGCTTGAAGATGCCGTAAATTTCCTCGGTCACGAATGGCATGAACGGATGGAGCATCTTCAGGGATTCGAGCAGAAGGTGTTCCAAAATCGCAAAGCTCGCTTGTTTTTCTTCCTCGGTGCCGTTGCGGAGCTTCTCTTTTTCCGCTTCGATGATTTTGTCCGCCAGCGTGTGCCAGATATAGTGATATAGTTTTTCCGCTGCGAGGTGGAATTCGAAATTTTCGATATGTTCCGTAATTTTGGTTTTCAAACTATTCAGTTCGTCCAGGTAGGTTTGGAAGTCAGAAGTTGGAAGTTGGAAGTTGGGATTATTCCATTCTCCATTCTCCATTCTCCATTCTCCTTTGTTCATTTCGATAAACCTTGCGATATTCCAAATCTTCGTCGAAAAATTCCGGTAGCCGCGGATGCGGTCTTCGGATAATTTGATGTCGTTTCCCGCCGAAGCGCCGATCACGAGCGACAGCCGTGTCGCGTCTGCGCCGTATTTGTCGGCCATTTCAAGCGGGTCGATGCCGTTGCCGAGCGATTTCGACATTTTGCGCCCTATTTCATCGCGCACGAGACCGTGGAGATATACTTTGCGAAAGGGGACTTCGTCCATTAAAACCGCGGACATCAGGATCATCCGCGCGACCCAGAAGAACAGGATGTCGTAGCCGGTTTCGAGCACCGAGTTCGGGAAATACGTTTTTAAGTCGGGCGTTTCATCGGGCCAGCCGAGCGTCGAAAACGGCCACAGCCCCGAAGAGAACCAGGTATCGAGCGTGTCCGGATCCTGCTCCCATCCGTCTCCTTCCGGCGGTTCAATGCCAACGTAAAGTTCTTCTCCATTCTCCATTCTCCCTTCTCCGTCCTTCTTTTTCTTATACCAGACGGGAATCCGGTGTCCGAACCAGATCTGCCGCGAGATGCACCAGTCGCGGAGGTTGTCGATCCAATGGAAATAAATTTTTTCGAACCGCTCCGGAAGGATTTTGATCCGGCCGCTTTCGACCGCCTCGCGCATCAATTCTTTGAGCGTCCTTGCCTCTTGTCCCTTGCCCCATGTTCCATTAAATTTCTTCTCCACCGCCACGAACCATTGCTTCAAAATCTGCGGTTCGATAACGCCTCCGCCGCGGCTGTCGGTCGCGATGCGGTGCGTATATTTTTCATCAATTTTTTCAATCAGGCCTTTTGATTGTAGTTTTTCTACGATGAGCGGCCGCGCTTTTTTGATGTGCTGTCCGGCAAATTCGCCGGCGATTGGCAGCAGCTTGCCTTGCAGATCGATGACCTGTTCCATGTCGAGTTTGTGCCGCAGGGCGATATCGAAGTCAACCATGTCGTGCCAGGGCGTTATTGTCATCACGCCGGTGCCGAAGGCCATGTCGATGGCCGAATCTTTCAAGATCGTCGCCGTGACCGGGCCGTTGATCCATTCGAGTTCTATTTTTTCGCCGTGTTTATATTTTCCATACCGCTTGTCGTCCGGATGCATCACGACGTATTTGTCGCCGAATTTCGTTTCCGGGCGTGCGGTCGCGATCACGAAGGGGCCGTATTTCAGGTAATAGAGCGGCACGGTTTCTTCGATCCATTCGATTTCGTCGTCCGAAACCGTGGTGCCGAGTTCAGGATCCCAGTTTACGATGCGGTTGCCGCGGTAGATCAGGCCGCGATCGTACATTTTTTTGAACGCGGTGCGGACGGCGACTTCGCGCGCGGCGTCCAGCGTGTAGGTCTCGCGGCTCCAGTCGAGCGAAGAGCCCATCCGCTTCACCTGTTTCACGATGGTGTCATGGCTCTTTGCGGCGAATTCATTCACGCGGCGCAAAAATTCCTCGCGGCCGAGGTCGTGGCGGCGTTTTTTCTCCTCTTTGTAAATCAGTTTTTCCACTTTTGACTGCGTTGCGATCGCGGCGTGGTCCGTGCCGGGTATCCACAGGGTTTTTTTGCCACGCATCCGTTCGTAGCGCACCATAATGTCTTCAATGACGAGCATCGCCGCGTGGCCCATGTGCAGTTCGCCCGTCACGTTCGGCGGGGGAAGCACGATTGAAAACGGTTCCGCATCTTTCGCCGTCACACCTTTTTCGACGCAAACATCAGGGTTGAAAAATCCCGAATCTTCCCACTTCTTATAAATCCGCGCCTCAACCTCTTTAATATCATATCTCGGTTCCATGCCCCTGATTATATTGTAAATTCAGTCATTTCTACAGATATTGACAAAATGATATAAGATGGTGTATAACTGATAACAGAAATTTAAGGAGGGTCATAGCTTTCAGGACGCAGACAACCTGTGTTTTGAAAGCTATAACCCGCTGCAAAATGTTCAAAAGTGGAATAGCAGAAAGGAGTTGCCATGAGCAACCCATCATTCGATCAAGCGTACCAACTTCTCTCCGTGACCCGCGAGGCGGGCATCTCGCTCGAGGGCCTGCAAGCCCTCTATAAAACAGGACTTCTCTCGGATCTTTTGAAAGCCGAAACTCCGGCAAAGGTTGACCGCGAGGCATTCCGCAAGATCCTCGGCTACGATCGGTCCAGCTTCCTTGTGAAGATGAATGGCACCGAAGATACCGACGCGATCATCGCGGCGCTGAAGGCCGAGGGCGGCTGGAACTACTTCAATGAGTGGATCAACCAAGAGAACTTTCCGCTCGAAGTCGGCGGGTCCGATGAGACTGACGAGATCGTGATCCACGATCCCGGCACGAGCTTCACTGAAGAAGGAGGTCTTGCAATTCTGAAGGGCGAAGGCCTGCTTCGCCCGACGTACAAGCACGCGCTCCGGTTCGTCCGCCAGCACGGGAAGGCGACGACTTCTACTAAGAAGCCGTTCGTGATTTTCCTTCACAAGCCCTGGCGGGATCCGCGCCGCTTCCCGCGCGTGCTGTGCGTGGTCCGCCGCCCCGGGGACCGCGAGCTCTACCTGCTTTGCTCCGAGGGCAGGTTCTACGACTATTGCGTGCTGGCCGGCGTCCGGCCGCGCAAGCAGCCCTCGGTCGCTTAGGCCATCAGCTCTTTCGGACGCTTTGTCCCTTTGCCCCGTTCGGTCTTAACCGAACGGGGTTTCTGTTTGGTAGAATGAAAGTGGTAGTAGACTGCATCATGCTTGTGACTACGGTTACAAGCGGTCGAAACCGGCATCGCGAAAGTCCGGCCATGGAACCGGGTACGCCTTGTTCCAGAGTGACTTTCGATGTTTTCTTGAAATCGAGGATGCTTGGTGCGGAAAACTGGAGGATTAGAATTTTCGAGATCCCAAATACGATACAGCCCCAAGAAAAAAATCAAAGGGCAGTGGTGCAGATGGTTTTCCGCACGATTGGCAGGATCCGAACCGCAACCCGCGCGTGCTGTACGTGAACCGCAACCCCGAGAACCGCAAGCTCAACCTGAATTACTCCGAGAACAGGTTCAACGACAATTGCGTGCTGGCCGGCGTCCGGCCGCGCAACCCTCTTCATTTCTTTTTCGCCGCCCGGAGATCCTCGGGCGGCGAAACCTGTTTGATCCAGCCGCCGAGCATCCTGCCGATGTCGAACAGTTTTTCTGAAAGTATTATATATTTTCCGTTATCCAAATCCCTAAATTCCCAGAGGATTTGCAGGAAGAATTTCAGAAGATCCAATCTCGTTGCGGCTTTTTGGAGGTAGGGTAATTTCTGTTCTTTGGGAAAATAGCTTGCGACGAAAAGAAGTTCGATAAGCTCAATAAACAAACGATCAATTTTTTCACCAAGCGTTCGACGGGAACGCTTCGGAATAACCTGCGAAAATTCATGCCAAACCTTGTACGCGGCCACGAGGTGCTGGATGATCGGAAGCGTGAGGTTGCGGGGGGGGGGGATTCCATGGAATTCATTTTTTATGAAAAGCCAATTTGCTGGAAATTTTGAATCAGTCGCAAGCGTCGAAAACCTGCTTGGAGCTTGGCAAGAATTTTTGCCTGGAAAACGGAAAAAGGTGGACGTGCAAGAATTCCAGCTGCACCTGATGGATAATATTTTAGCATTGCATGCGGATTTGGTGAACGGCACGTACCGCCATGGCAGTTACCAGCATTTCAAAATATCGGACCCGAAGCCGCGCGATATCCATAAGGCGAGCGTCCGCGACCGACTATTGCATCACGCCATTTACCGCCAGCTTTATCCGTTCTTCGACAAAACCTTTATCGCCGATTCCTTTTCCTGCCGGCTTGGCAAGGGCACACATGCGGCGATGGATCGGTTCTGCAGGTTCGGATATCAAGTTGGTAAAAACAATACGCGCACCTGCTGGATCCTGAAATGCGACATCCGCAAATTCTTCGCAAGCATCGACCATCAAATTCTTTTGGGAATCCTTCGATCATATATTCCCAATGTGAAAATCATGCGCTTACTTCGGGAGATCATTGAAAGTTTCCCTGTCGGTTTGCCGCTCGGTAATCTTACTTCGCAATTATTCGTGAATATCTATATGAACGAATTCGACCAATTTGCGAAGCACCAATTGAAAGCGAAACAATATGTCCGCTACGCCGATGACTTTGCTATCCCCTCGAGCAACCGGCAATGGCTCGAGATAATCCTGCCCGAAATCGATGCCTTTCTCCGGAATTCGCTGAAATTGCACCTGCACCCCGATAAGGTATCCATCAAAACATTCGCCTCCGGCGAGGATTTCCTCGGCTGGGTCCATTTCCCGGACCACCGCGTTCTGCGGACCAAGACCAAGCGCCGGATGATGAAAAGGATTATGACGAATCCTAAAGAAGGGACGTTCCAATCGTACCGAGGCCTTTTGAGTCATGGGAGCGCTAAAAAATTGGGAGCATGGATTTCTGCATTCGCTGGAATGACGGAATAAAATGTCGTGCGCAAATCAAAAATCGACGGCCGCGGCGGGCAAAACTGGCTTTTGAAGAATGTGCAGGCGGTT
>JAGWKM010000190.1 GCA_028865305.1 Patescibacteria group bacterium
GTTCCACTTTTCGGCAGTGAATTAAACCGAATGCACCGAATACTTAAAAAGAGATACTACAATGACTTTCGAAGAGAACATGAAATGGCTGAACGAGCGGTTCGAGGGCGATGACAACCGTTCGGCGGCGGCGCTCAATACGTTGCTTAGTGCATTCGGCGGTAAATACACTGACCTTAACGGCGTGGAAGTACGGGTTGCCGATCATCCGGCGTTTGGCGGCCACATGTATGGTAACTATGTACTTGTAACCGTTAATTCAAATGACATTACGGTTGGGCGTTCGGCGTTCGACAGCGTTCATGGCGAGGGCGGCAAGCACTTTGCGTTCGAGCAGGCGGACGATGTTTATGAATACGTCGAATCACTCTGCCCGGAAAAAGTCGAATAAGCCGAAACCGGGCACTCGCCCGGTCCGCCGGAGATAACCTTCCGGCGCTGATGAGGCAGGTTCCTCAATCTATCCGAAAGCCGGTGAAGAAAAGCCGGTGAATTACGAACATGAGAACACGATCGAAACAGAAAGAATATAACATTAAGCGGGCAGCCGAACAGGTTGCGGCCACCGATGAAGCACTCCGTGCATACAATGCGGGAGAAATTAGCACGAACGAACTTTTCCGGCGCGGCTCCTTCGAGCGCGTAGGGTATTGGTTCGATTGCTCCCACGTTTACACCCGCCACCACGACGGACGCGAAGAGTGCTCAAAATTAGTCCGGATTCTCTCAAACTGGGAGTTCCTCACGAATGGTAGCTACTTTGATTATTCCTTTGTTAACACCTACCGCCACGTATATTACACGGCGGAAGCGGAACGAATCGTTCTGGACCTGAACGGCACTTCCTACCATGCGGCGTATGCTTGGGAAAAATTGCCGGTTGACCGAATGTTCCACCTTCCGTTCATCGAGGCAATCCGCGCAAACGGCTCGAAATACCTTAATCGCCGGATGGACCGTATCATGCGACTCCTCGCCGGACGTTACCCAGGACTTGACCTTACACAATTAACCGACTAAAACCATGCAAGGACTAACAATCATCGCCTCCAGGACCAATTTACGCTCTTCCGTGCCAACCGTGACAGTGCGGAAGAGTGGACTCCGGTTCAATCACGCGGCACTGGAGCTTATCGGCTCAGTTCGCCGCCTATCGCTCGCCCGGGACGATTCAGGTAATCATTACCTTGTCGAGGACAATATCAGCGGCTACACACTATCCGATAATGTTTCGACCGGGACGATCAATCGGTTCATTGGGACCATGAACGCGAAGGCAATTTTCGAGGCGGTTCAAAAGCTCGGTAAAAATGCCTGGACGCTCGAAAAAATAGACGAACAAACCTTCAAGCTTCACTAATCACACTCCCCGCACCCTCCCCGCCCGAACAAACGACGGCAGGGAGAGCGGGGGAAAAATTTGAACAGCAATGCCAAATCATGTAGAGAACGAATTGAGAGTTAGCGGCCCAAAGGCCGACCGCGACAAGTTTCGCGCCCTTCCATTTGATGCCAATACATTCATCCCATACCCGGCACATTTCCGCGAATTGGATGAAGCGGCGACCGAGTGGGATGAACGGGCCGCAAAAGACCCCACGCTCTATCAACGCGAACAGCGTCCGAAGGATGGATTCAATTCGGGCGGCCATGAGTGGTGCGTTCATCATTGGGGTACGAAGTGGGGAATGTACTGTGTCGTGGCGCGGCACAATGCCGCTCGCCTACGCTACGATTTTGACAGCGCATGGGATCCGCCGTTACCCGTCGTTCTCGCAATGAGCAAAGAATTCCCGTCGCTTACATTCGAACTCAGGTATTTCGAAAGGGGTGCAGGCTTCAAAGGCGAGTTAACTGCCAAAGGCGGAGAAATTTTGCACGAAAATCAGGAACACTATTCCGGCCCTCGCGGAGGCTAACCCCAACCCATTTAACCCATAAAGGAGAACACCAATGAAATTC
>JAGWKM010000191.1 GCA_028865305.1 Patescibacteria group bacterium
CGTCCAATCCTACGACGACGCCCGTTATTACTCTTACCGGGTCTCTTAATTTAACGGCTTTGCAATCTATAAGCTCGAACACATTACTAGGTTCGGCAACAGGCGGTACGCCGTCGCCCTTGCCGATAGGATCGTGCGACGGGCCTACAAACGCTTTAACCTGGACAACCGGGAGCGGTTTCGGATGTAACACAGTGGCAGCTGGTTCGGGGACAGTCACGAATTTCAGCGCTAGTGGCCTATCGCCCCTTTTTACGGCCTCCGTTCTCAATGCATCCACTACTCCGGCTTTATCTTTTTCGGCGTCCGATTTTGCCGCGAATACTTTTTACGCCGGCCCTCAGTCGGGCGGTCCCACGACACCGACTGTACGCAGGATGATAGGCGCCGATCTTCCGCTTCCTACACCGACGACACTAGGAGGAATAGAATCACAACCCGGATCGGCAAACGACTTTGTGACAGCCATAAATGCAGATGGTTCCGTATCGATAATGCAGCCGGCTTTTAGCGGCATAAGCGGGACGGTTAATTTAGCGACGCAAGTTAGCGGAAATCTATCCGTAAATAATCTTAACGGAGGTACTGGCGCCTCATCGTCTACATTTTGGCGTGGCGATGGGACTTGGGCTGTCCCTTCAGGCGGCGGGGGAGGTTCCCTCACCGTCACTTCGACTGGCATTTCATCGGCTTATTCCCCGCTGTTTGCCAGCACGACAGGAACTACGACGACGATTTATGTTCCGGCGAATCCATTCACCTATACGGGATCGACGGGCATTTTGAATCTGCCGTCCGGCGGCAATTACGAAATCAACGGATCGGCGGCGGCCACTACGGTCAATTCGGTGACTTGCTCCCTCGGCGGCACATGCACGGTCGCGGCGGCGGCAGGAACCTTGACGGGTTCGGCTCTTAACTCGACCGTCACCGGCTCATCGCTTCAGACTCTCGGTACAATCACCGGCGGCGTATGGAACGGCACTCCAATAGCAAATTCCTATCTCGCCCATGACGCAACGACCGTGAATGGGCAAACTTGCACGCTCGGAAGCACCTGCTCGGTCAACGGTGCCGTTACCGTCTCCCTCGGCACATCTACTTCCTCCGCCAACCCGCAAATCAGCGGGGATTCGACCTCTGGCGTCTATACGCCAGCAGCAAATACAGTCGCGGTAACGGCGGGAGGCGTTGAAGTTATGCAATGGAATACCGTATCCTCCGGCGTCGATTATTTAAGCATTGCCCCCGCCGCCACAACAACAGACCCATTCGGCGTTATACAAGCCAATGGCTCCGACACGAATGTCGGCATAAAGCTTGTCCCGAAGGGCGATGACGGGGTCTATATATATTATACGGGGGGAGACAACACAAGTGCTCCCAATGGCCCCTTCACAATAGATGCAGGGAGCAGCACTATAAGCAATACTTCCGCCTTTACGGTCGTTACCCCATCCACTGGATCGCAGAAATCTTTTGCACTTATCACCCAAGGCCAGACTGTTTCTTGGGCGCTTTTTGGTTATGAAGCTGGGACCGGCTCTAGTGGACCCGGGTTTGCTTTAGGCCCGGGAGGGTCATCTCGTGATGTCTCCTTATACCGAAGCGGAACAAATACTTTTACTATTGGAAACGGGGCCGGAAGTGGAGGGAATCTTGTGGTTGGGAATAATCTAACGGTCAGCGCAATCAGTTCTGACAGCGGTCATACAACCGCAACTGTTTGCGAAGATACAACGAGCCATCAGTTTTACTACGGCTCCGGTACTGCCGGCGTTTGCGCCGGCACGTCAAGCCGCCGCTTCAAGCACGACATTCGCCCGCTTAAAATCGGTCTCTCCGGCGTCATGAAATTGAAGCCAGAAAGCTACTACATGGATAAAAAATATGGCGATCCACACGTTCTCGAATACGGACTCATTGCCGAGGATGTCGATACCGTCATCCCTGCGATTGT
>JAGWKM010000192.1 GCA_028865305.1 Patescibacteria group bacterium
AGGCTATCCCAAGTGCGAAAGCGAAAATAATGGTTCCCAGACCCATCTGTGGCCTCCTATGAACCTGTTTCCAGCATTCGAATTATCCGATCCGCCCGCTCAGGCGTTTCCTGGTGCCAACGAGACTGCCGCAAGCGGCGGCCGACGTCAACCCAGTCCTGCCGAGCGACCGAGGCTAAGGTGTTCTCGAAACGATCGAGCCGGTTTCCCAGTTGAAACCGCATATTGAGAAGCGCTCGCCGCCGGGCATCCGTATTGGCCGCTTCGAACCACGGCTTTCCGCGATTCTGGACGTATGCAGTATTGACGTCATTCGACAACATCAGATCGATCTCATTCTCCCGGAACCGGCCGCCCAACCGCGGATCGAGCAATCGCCCGACACCGCCCGTCAAATAGCCAAGAGAATCTCGATACAAGGATGCAGACCGACCCTCATCCCGGCTCAGTTCTTCTTTTAACAAATCCCAGCTAATGTCCGCCATCTTGAGCCTCCGCCAGGTCGCGAACGTTTTTTTCAAGAGCGTTCAGTTGGGCCGAGTTTTCCCGGGAGGTAACATAGTCATCCGCGATGTCGGCTGCAAACGAACGCCATGTAACGGGCGCGCAGGCGTCATCAGGTTGGCCGGGGGCAATCGGACCGGCGTTAGAACCGGAACCGAGAGCGGTGCTGTTGAGCACGCGGATAAGACCATAGCTGATACAGCGAGAGCGATCTTGAACATGGACCACGATCCTTTCGGGAGTACGGAATCTTTCGGCTTCCAGTTTACCCTCTTCGCGGGCAATCGAAATGGCCGCCGCTTCTGCAACTGCGGCCTGTTTCTGGCGAACTGCCGATACTCTCTGGACAGCATGCAAAGCGGCCATGGCGTCAGCTTCTTTTAGCGCCGCCAGACGAGAACCATCAATCTTGTGAACGAGATAGCCGGTGCCGAGACCGGCCAAAAGAGCGGCCAAACCGGCCACGGCGACGTAACCCTGCCAACCACTCAACATCGACAGAAGCTTTCCGATCACGGCAACACCGCCTGCTTTTCGGTTTCCGGATCGCTAAATGCCTCGCAATGCGCAGCGACCGTCACAATTCGCTGTTGTGCCGCCTGATACCCGAAATTATACATAGCTGTCTGGCACACCTCGGCTGAATCATATTCTCCAAGCACATACGCTGCGCTGTTGTCTGCCGATCCCGCAGTTCCTACAGCCGGACTGCCGAACATGACAATAACGAGAATCCAGATCATAGTGGCCCCTCGTATTCTTCGATCTCCAGCCCGCACAATATCGCAACTTCCCGCTCGACGCAAGCACCTTTCGATTTTTGCCAGCCGGGCAGGAGAACGATACGATTACATTTGGTCATCAAAATCAGCAGGTCCCACAAAAGAACTTCCCGATATGAAGGCGCTTTGAATCGCGTAGGAATTTCTTTCGGATCGCCATTTGGCGCATGCATCCAAAACAGGCCGTGGGCTGCTGTGTCATGTTCGGCCGGACTCCAGACTTCATAGCCCTTTTGACGAAGAAAGAAAGCCATCCGGAAAAATTCTGGGAAATTAAAAAACGGTTTACCGGTCATCGGGCCGGCCAAGTACGCAATTCTAGATTTTGTCTCGAAAGAAATTCCGGGTTCCATACTTGTTTTTTGGCGGGGCAACGCCGGCTTTTTCGAGAATTTTTCGGATACTGCTTGGGTCAAGTCCAAAGCGTTCTTGCAAACCGTCGAGTCCGACGCCCCATCGATAAGCTTTGACCAACCGTTCCTTGGCTTTTTCATCGAGCGAACTGCTGCCCGGGCCGGCTTTCCAGCTGTTGCTTCGTGCATGTGTTTTTACCATGTTCGATTTCTTTCTGCAAATTGGCAAGAGCCCGCCACGCCACTTTAGCACTGTGACGAACTCCATCTTCGTCGAATGTTCCAGCACCCAGGAGATGCCGCGTTAGAGCGTCCA
>JAGWKM010000193.1 GCA_028865305.1 Patescibacteria group bacterium
CACGCCGGGGTCGTGGTTAAGTTTCGCCGGGGCTCCGGCGGATGGGTTGGCGATTGCCAAAATCCAGGCGTGCTTTCGGCCCTATTGGGCCAAGAGGAGGGCCTTGAGATTCGCGCCGCGAGCTTTATGCGGGAAGCTGGCGAGCAGTTCACGCGCGCGGCAAGCTCTGGGCACTCGCGCGAGCATTGCCCGCACAAAAAAGATCGCCACTCGTGGGCTGACTGCCCCGCCGCAAAATAGAGAAACCGCAGATCGCCGCTTGAGACTTTTTCAGGCGGCGATTTTTTTTAATTAAAATTCATCATCTCTGACTCTCTGACTTCTTGAGATCAACCCGCCATTGTAGCGCGGCCCGCTCAGACTGCCCAAGATTCCCAACGCGGTCGAGGAGGAATTGCGCCTCGTCATGCGGGATATTCGCGGCATAGACTCCGCGATACTTGCCAATATGCAGCCGATACTCGGAGTAGTCTTTTGTTTCCGTTTTATGCTTTTTTGGGATGATCTTCGATAGATCAACCGCCAGCGGCGCACCGCAGGCCGGTTCTGCGGCGGTTGTTATCTGTTTCTTATCTAATCTCATCTTATCTGGACGGACTTTAGTCTGACTACTCACCGACTCTTCTTTTTTTAGCCCGTGGGCCGCAAATATTTTTTGCAGCTTTTCGGGGTTTGCGGTTCGGTATCGATCTGTCAGATAGCGGCCCGCATGATCAAGCCAGTCGTGCAAGATGCGGCCATCAAGCCATCCATGTGCTTGGAGCAGGGAGACGAACCGAGAGCATTCGCCGTCGAAACAAGCAGCGGAGGCGATCATGTCGTCAGACCAAGACGAGAGATCGCCATCCTCCTGCTGTTCGAGAGCAGAGTGCCAGAGCGCGTGAAGGTGCCCCAGGAGATAGACGGGTTTTATCCGCAGTGCGCGAGCAAGCTCGATCACTTTACGATGCCGAACCAAAACGGTGTGCGATTTTATCCAAGGCATTTATTTTCTCATAACAATCTGTAAGAATGTCCTTTCATTTTGCGCTCCCCATGCGGCCGCGTTGAACCAGAGACGCTCCATGCGGCGGTGCGCGCCATCCGAAAAACCCTCGCGCGAGACGAAGTTCCATCCGCGGTAAAGATCATCATAGAGCGCGGATGGATACCCGCTGAGAATCACCATCCCACTGAGAGTCTTAAGCGTCTCTGCTAGCTTGACATGATCGCCTTCACGCAGCTCAAAATCGTAGCGATGGCGGCTGCTCCGCGTCTCATGGAGATAGGGCGGATCAACGTAGTGCAAAGTTTCTGGCGAGTCGTGCGCCAAAAGGACTTTTATGGCGTCTCGATTCTCAATAACGACGCCCCGGAATCTAGCGATGATCGCTGGAAGAGCATCGGCATAATTCGCCCAATCGTGAGCCGGGATAGTGCCGCTTCTCGAAGTGTTTGAGCGGAAGGATGATTTTGATCCTAATTTGCTTGAATTGCTCCCGAACCCCATGAAAGATCGGATGATAAGACGCCGCGCCCGCTCGACTTCTCCTTCGCATGGCAACTTAGCTAGCTCATACTCAGACCGAGCGAATGGTGTAATCCGAAGCAAATTCTCTAGGATTTCCGCTTTCTGAGGTTCTTGCAGGACGCGGAATAAATTGACGACCTCTCCATCCAGATCGTTGTAGACCTCCGCGTAAGATCGCGGCTTCCTGAGCAATACCGATGCCGCGCCGCCAAAAACCTCCGTGTAAATTCTATGCGGCGGGAAGTGCTTTATAATCCACGGCGCAAGCCTCCACTTGCCGCCGAAATAGCGCAGAGCTGGACGCTTAGGCGTGGCCTCAATCCCGCTGCACACCGAGCCGTAGATCACTGAAAAAACACCTTCCCCTCCATTTCAAGGAGTCCGCAAAATCTCATTTTAGAATTATCGCCAAATCCTATAATCGCCGACGGAGAAT
>JAGWKM010000047.1 GCA_028865305.1 Patescibacteria group bacterium
ATGGAGAATCCCCTTATAAATATCTGCGATTCCGCGCCGGTTCATTTCCTGGAGAGCTATTGCCGGTTTTTGGGGGAAGCGATTGGCCTCAAAATCCATTGCACGGTCAACCGGCCTTATCTCTATTTGTCCGACCAAGAAAAATCCTGGATGAGCCAGGTACAGCAATTGACCGGCCGGAAATTCCCTTACTGGTTGATTTGCTCGAACACGAAAACCGATTACACGGTCAAAGGCTGGGGGTTCGACAATTACCAGAGATTGGTTGATATGCTTCGCGGCCGGATTCAGTTCGTCCAGGTCGGAGCGGCCGAACACAAACCGCAAAAACTGCGCGGGGTTATCGACCTGGTGGGCCAGACTGACCACCGGCAATTGATTCGCTTGGCGGCGAACGCAGAGGGGGGCGTGGGGCCGGAGTCTTATTTAATGCACATTTTCGCGGGGCTATCCAAGCCGTTCGTTGCGATTCTCTCCGGATTCCTGCCGCCGTCCTGGGTTTATTATCCCACGGTGACCCAGATACACCGGCACGGGAAATTGCCATGCTGCCAGGAAAAGGCTTGCTGGCGGGCGCGGACCGTTCCCCTAAACGACGGCGACAAGGAAAAGGACCAAAGCCTGTGCGCGTGGCCGGTCCTGGGGGCTGAGCCGATCCCAAAATGCATGGCCATGATTCCACCGGAGGAAGTGGCCGATGCAATCGAGGCGTTTTATGACGGAGGGGCTTTGTCCAATGGCCTGCCAAAGCTGCAATAACCCGCCCCCGGAAACCCCGATCACCGCGAGCGAATTGCGTCACGATCCGGTTTGCGTTTTGGGGGAAAACGATTGGTGCGAGCGGCACCAAACGAAGCACGTTGGCTGGCAGCGCGACATGGCAATGAACCCCGGTCCGGAAGGGGCGAAATATCGGCAGCTTTGGGACCGGAAAAAGAAACTCTGGGAAAGCAAATCGTGATTATCAAGCCCTTCATGCTGACCTGCCCGGCTCGCGCGGAAAGCCTGGAAAATACCCTGAAATCCTGGCGAGAAACGGACTGGACCGGCGAGCCTACGATTATTTCGGATGCGCTTTGCCTGGAGAACCGCCAGGAATCGCAAACGCGGAACGCCAAGCGGTTGCTCGAAACGGCGCAGGCGGAAGGGGAATTTGACTACCTTCTTTTCCTGGAAGATGATTTAGAATTCAATCGACATCTGCATGCCAATTTGCAACGCTGGTCCCCGATTCGGCATGGTTATTTGCGGGCCGGCGGTCTTTACTCCCGGCTGAAAACCGGGGCATTTGATCCCAAGGGTTTCCGGCTTTGCCCTCTCGGCCTTATGTCGGGTAGTCAGGCAATTTTGCTTCACGCCAGTTTGATTCCGCCGATTCTGGAAGCCTGGGACCGGGATTACTCAACCGAAATGCAGGACTTGCGCATCTGGCGAACCGCGCAGCACATTTGCCCGGTCGGTTATTTTCACTTCCCGAGCCTGGTCCAGCACGTCGGGAACGAAAGCACCTGGGGCGGACCGGCCCACAATACCGGAGATTTTTCCAAGGAGTTTAAGGAAATGTCTTTCTCTTTCATTCACGGCATGGGCGACTGCGCAAATTACTGCTTTCAAATCCCGCTTTACACGCGGCGGGGCCATAAAGTCATCGTCCATTGCACCCCGGAAAAAAAGGAAATGTTTGAAGCGGCTGGAGCTGAGGTAATCGGCGGCGGCGCGGATTCGGCCCACCCGTATTTGCACGCCGAGCATGAGCCGCCCACCCTGGAAAATCCCTGGTCAGGCAGCAAACCGGGCTGGAACGTGGCGCGATCGCCCGCGCCCAATATCGGCGATTACCGGGAGCTGTGGGAGGAATATTGCCAGGTCGAGATTGACCTGGAAAAATACATTACCCCGGAAATCAGGGCGAGAATTGCGGGGATTTTGAAAGACCTGCCCCGTCCCATTATTTTGCTGCACTTGCAGGGGAACACCTCTCCCGGAATGAAGGACCTGCCTCACGATCAGCAAGCGGTTTTGGTTCGCTCGCTTTTGTCGCGGACCGATGGAACCGTGATTTCCCTCGATTGGGATAAGCGCGTCTGGACAACCACAAACGCACGCTTCCGCAATATGATGGACTGGCACGCATTCAACCCGTTGGAACTGTACGAAATCATTTCCAAGGCGGATTTGCTGATTGGGGTTGATAGCGGCGTTCAGCATTTTTCCCGGTTCACGAAAACGCCGGTCCTGGGTCTTTGGCGGCATAATTCGCCGTCGCATTTTGCGCTACCCCGAGCCAAGACCGCTCACCTGGTAGGGAACTGGAATAACCAATTGACGCGGTTGCGGCGGATTCCCTTCAACATTGTCGAGACCCCCAACAATCAAATCGACGGCAATTTCATCGCGGAACAAGCGGTTAGAATTCTCGGCCCGCGGTACTTCTTGGAGCAGCCGGGCCCTGATTTGTTGCTCCGTTCCCTTATCGACAATTGCCAGGGAGAGCAAGAAAAACCCGAATGGGGACGTACACACGTTGACCGTACAAAAACTCTGGAGCTGCTTTTCTGGTGGTTGAAGGATCGGCAAAACCCGCAAGTCCTGGAAACGGGAACCATCCGGGCGGAAGAGGATTACTCGGCTGGATTTTTTACTTATATCTGCGGGCTGTTTTTGAAACATCACGGCGGTAAATTGTTCAGTGTGGAGCTTGATAACGATAAGGCGGAATTTGCCAGGAAGTGGACCAAGGGCTTGCCTGTGGATGTTCGGACGGCACATTCTCACGATTTTCTCAAGGGCTATTCTGGTTATCCCCTAGACGCCATCTACCTAGATTCCTGTGATACGGATTTTCCTGAACACGCCAGCAACTGCCTAGAGGAAGCAAAATTGGCTTTACCGCACCTCGCCAAAGACGGTATGGTCCTTATCGACGACAGCCCGAACAAGGCCGGGGTTTGGCATGGCAAGGGAAGCTTGGCAATCCCCTGGCTTTTGGAAAACGGGTTCAGGGTGGTTTTTGCCGGGTATCAGGTTCTTTTGCAGAGGGTGAAATGAAACTGGAAAAAATTCCGCCGACGTTGCCGGGGCAGGATTATGGCTTGCGGGTTGATTGGCAAACCATGATCGACGCCATGATTTTTCCCAATCGCCGGGCCCTGGCCGAGAATTGCCGGGGGCGACTTTGCCCGCTCCCGGTTTGCTGCGAAATCGGGGTCCTCAACGGCGATTTTTCAAAGTGGATTTGGAACATTTTCGCGCCGTCGAAAATTTATCTTATTGATCTGATTATCCGCCCTCTTGTTTCGACTTATTTCCACCCCCATGCCGTTTTCCTCGAAGGCGATAGCTCAACCGTTATCCAGAAAATCCCCGACGAAACCATTGACTACCTCTACATCGACGGGGACCATTCCTACGACGGGATTTGCAAAGACATTCGGGCGTCATGGCCCAAGGTCAAACCCGGGGGAATTATCCAATTCAACGACTACTGCACCTGGTCCCCGGCTGAGGATATGGAATATGGGGTCCTGAACGCCGTCAACGCGCTTATCGAGGAAATGCAAACCCCCATTATCGGCCTGTCCCTGGACCGCAGCGGATACCACGATATTGCCATTCGCAAGCCCCTAAATTGATTCCGGTCCGTTCAACTCGTTAGTTTCGCTCGCATGAGCGACACCGCGAACAGCACACATCCCGGCGTGCGACTGCTGTATTTCATTGCGGCCAGTTTGTTGATTCCGTTGGGGTTCCATTTCGGTTCCCTGACATTCGGCAACGCGCAGGAAATCGCCACGCTTCGCGCGCGCATTACCGCGACCGACCAAAGGCTAGACCACATCGAGCGCACCACCGACGAGATACTCCGACTACTCCGCAAGGGGGGTTAGATGGTGGACCTGGATCTTGCGATTGAACTGGCGGAAGCCTGCGCGGCCGTCTATGCCGAAAAATTAGCCGTGGGCATTTCCAAGGCCAGCAATGGGCGGGAAATTATCGCCTTTCGTGGCACCGCTGATCTAGTGGACTGGATTCGTGACGCCAACTATCCGCAAGTGGAATTTCACGGCGCAAAAGTGCATCGTGGTTTCCTCCACGATTACCAGGCATGCGCCCCCCTCATCAAATTGCGCGGACGGCAACCCCCCTACATTACCGGGCATAGTCTTGGAGCGGCGGCGGCGGCATTGTGCGCGATCGACAAAGACCCGGAAGCGACGGTAATCACCTTTGGCAGCCCGCGCGTGGGCGATCTGGATTTCCTGGAACGATATTGCACCTGCGGTTTGCAACAAAGGTCCTGGCGGATTTACAACCTCCAGGACGTTGTACCGCACCTTCCACCCGAGAGGATTCCCGATCCGTTCCGGCTGACCATAGACCATTTTGAGCACGTTGGCATGGGCTTTCCGCTCACCTTCAAAGGCGAGGGCGGCGGGGTTTTCGGTCCGGCCCATGCAATTACCAACTATATCAAGGCCCTGAAAAACAAAAGGAAAGTGGCATGAGCGAAACCATTGAAGTTAAAAAATTGGCGCCATTCAGAAATAAACAATTCGCAAGCGGGGTGGAAGATTGCCCCCGCTGCGGCGGGGACCACCAGGAAGTGATTTTCCGAGCCTTCTCCCGAAAAAACCCGACTTATGAACATTTTGCTATTTGCCCCGCCACAAGTGAGCCAATTCTCCAGCGAATGGTTGACGGTGAAGGAAAAACCGTAAAACTTTTGCCTTAAAAGGAAATCTAATGAAAACCCTGCTTCTCCATGTTTCGCTTTTTGCTGTGGGTATTTTCGGCTTGGCTGCCGCGCAGGACCAGCACCAGGAAGCCCCCGCGCCCGTCGTTATCGAAACGGTCGAGCCTCCCCTTGCTTCTCCCGAAAACGAACACCTGGCGGCGGGCAAGCCCGAACGCTGGGAAAAGTTCCTGACCCATCAAGGTTTTTGCACGCTCCATGACAACCTGCGGAAAATCCCGCTCTATTCCATCTGGCACATGAAACCGGAATACAAGAGCAACAACCCGCGCTTGCCCGCGCGAGCTTTCAAGGCCGACCCGGATTTACCCGAAGGCGGACGCGCGGAACTTTCCGACTATCGCCGCAGCGGGTTCGACCGTGGACACATGGCACCGAGCTACGACATGCGCCGGACCAAAGCGATTCAGGCGGAATGCTTTTACCTTTCCAACATGGTCCCCCAATTCCCCTGGCACAACCAGCACCCATGGAAAGACCTCGAAGAACGCACCCGGCAATGGGTTCAGGAAAGCGACGATACCTACATCGTTTGCGGGCCTGTTTTCGGACTGGATTTGAAAACCATCGGTAAAGGCCGCGTGGTGGTTCCGGTTGGCTTGTTCAAGGTCATTGCTTGCAAGAAGCGGGACGGCTGGCACGCCATCGGTTTTGTTTGCAGCAATAACCACGATTCGGGAGAACCTGGCGAATGGATTACTCCGATTGCGGATATTGAGCTGTTGACGGGGTTTCGTTTTCTGCAAGCGATTCCGGCAGCGGTTCGCAATCGGTTGATTGAGGCCGCGCCCAAGAGCTTGGAGGGATGGTAATGAAAAATCCCTTCGTGCGATTCCTCTGGATAATCGCCTTTATCCTGTTCTTCCTGTTGCTTTTGCTCCGGGTAAACTCGGTTCATTCCCAGGAATACCGCGCCCCCCATCCTGCCCTTGCCGTCGTTCGCATTTCCAGCCACGGCGCCAGCGGGACGGTTATCGCTACCAGTCCAAAGCGGTCCTGGATTCTGTCCTGTGCGCATATGTATTTCGGCAAGGGCGAAACGCCATCGGCTGAGGCCCGGAATCGCAAACACGTTATCCACTGTTACCCGCAACCAACGAAGCAGACCGGCGTTTCCTCCCGGCTGATTCTCTGGGACCATAAACTTGATCTTTCCCTAATTGAAATCGACGCGGGACCGTTTTATTTTGTGCCGGTTGCTCCGCGCGGATTCAAGCCAAGCCGGGAACTGTGGTCAATCGGCTATGACGAAATGAAGTGGCCGATCACCGCGCGGACGGCAACGATAATCGACCATGAACCGAATATAACCATTACGCGGGAACCGCCCTGGCACGGCCGCAGCGGGGGAGCCCTGATCGACCCCAAGGCCGGGTTATTGATCGGCGTGGTTTGCGCGTATACCACCGGCGGACCCTTTGACCGAAAACCCAAGGACGGGATTTACGTTTCCCACGATGCAATTCTCCGGTTTCTGGCCCGCGCTTGGCCCATGACCCACCAGCCGCACCCGAAGCAAGTCCAGGACTGGCGACCTATTTTGCCGTCGCCGCGCGTGATTCCGCCGGGCTTACTCTGTCCGACCTGACCGTGATAATTTTGCTCTCGGTCGAGAGCGGGGGGTAAAAACGATGCTATACGATTGGCCGGATATTCTTTGCGTCCTGGCAATTTCAAGTTTTATATGGTTTCCGTGTCTGCTCTGGTTTGTCGAGCGGTTGCTTTTCAGGGGGAAAAAAATGGACATTCCCAAGGTTCCCGATTTCCCGGTTCAGCCCGTGGTTGAAAAAATCAGGGCCATCGAAAAGCAAGGCCCCGAGCATTGGATTCTGGTTTCCAAGCAACTGGTTGCCGCCGCGGTCATGCTGGGCATTTTGAACGTGGGGGACGCGAATGATCTTTCGACCGCTCTGGGCAAAATTATCGGGGCTGTTTTCGTGTTCGCCATCAACGCCGGGGTTATCGTCCACTTCATCCAAAAGACTTTTGCCCACAAATCCGCAAGCCTTGTCATTGCCCTGGGTTTATGGCTCGTGGGGAGTTCCCTACAGGCCGCACCGCCGATTTTGCCATGGCGGGCGAGTATCGACAAGCGTCTGAAAGTCCTAGAAGCTGGTTCGGGTGGAAACAACCAACAACTACCACCGCCGCCATTGCAGCTTTTCCCACAAGCTGGACCAAATCTGCAACCGCTGCCGCTGGCCGGCCCGGATCGTCAACCGCTGCCGATTGCTGGACCGGATAAACAGCTCATGCCGATTCCAGGGCCACCGAAACAAGACCTTCCCCAAGGTGGACCAAATAAACAGCCGTTGCCGATCAATGGACCCGCTTCCCCCATCGGCGCACCGCTGCCGGTTGCACCGCCTCCCGCCAATCCGCAACCACCTATCGGCGGGGGACCCCAGAGAATGACCAGGTTCGTTTACGCGCTCTCCGCGCCGTGTTGTGATTGTCCCGACGGGTGCGATTGCGGGCCTGGGTGTGATTGTAAAAACTGCAAAGGGGCCAAAAAATGATGCAGAAACTTTTGGTTATGAAAATCGCGGGCGAGCTGACCATGGCGGCTTGCGGCTCTGCTCCCAACCCGGTTTCCCCGGACCTCAGCGACCCGCAGACCAGGGCGAAAAACCTCGAGGTTTGGGAGACGTTCCGCGCGTTTTACGTCGCGGTTTCCGCTGCGCTCACCGATGACAAGGATTGGGTTCCTCCCGTTATCAATCTCGGTCCGATGGTGCAGCAAATCGTCGGGGCGGTCAAACCCCTGGTCCCCGAGCTGCTTGCCGCCGCCGGTCCGCTGCTCACCGGCAATGGGCCTTTGGCGGGTTTTGCTGCCCTGGCAATGGGTGCGCTATCCAAGGCCGGACCGGCCCTGGCGAACCTCCCGAAGCTCCCCGGCAATCTGCCCATGCCCGGCGCGGCCCCCATCAAACTGCCGAAATTGCCAGGACAGTAGATTTTAAACCTTGGCCAGAATTACCTTTACAAATTGGTTATACAAGGTAATATCTTTCTATCACGGATGGAAAGTCATTATTCCGCACCACCGCTGATTCACGCTCTGGCCCTGGGGGCGATTTGCGCTCTCGGGCTGGCATCCCTGGCGATTGAAACTTCTTGGCTGCCGTTGTCGTTGGCGATTTTGGGCGCGCTCCTTGTGGCCCTTGATTCTCGGAAATCGGGTGCGCAAGAAGCGGCCGAAGATTTCTACGACTATAACGGGCCACGGATTTTCCCTAGAAGCGACGGCCAGCACCGAAGGGGGTAGGCAGGACGCCTTTTGCCGCACGGAAGCGGCTCCCCTTTTTTCAATTCGGAACGGGGAACGTCTCAAATTGCTACAACGTGCGATATTTTCGAGCGACTGCGCGCGCTGAGCGACGGCCAGGCAATAGCTCTCCTGGACAAGCTCCCGCGCTCCACCCTAAAGGTTATCCAAAGCCGCTGGGGGGAATGCGATTGTGAGCTGCCGGTTTTACCCTGCCCCGAGCATGGGGATGAATGCGATTGCGTGGCGGGCCCGGACCGAATCGGCACTTGTCCCAGGCATGGAATCACCCCGCTTTCCCCCCATGTTCAGACCTGGCTTTTGTGGTTTCTGTACCCGGATTTATTTTCAGATCCACCCGAGCCACCGCACCGATCGCGCGTCATGGCCACGGCAGCCAAGGCCGTCGTCATGGCGGAAAGGGCGGACGCCGGTTTCGGATTATGGCACCCGCGCGATACGCTCCGGCGCTATCGCCGCGGCGAAACCGAGTGGTATGACCTGGTGGACGCGCAGCGAACCATTACCACCCGCGACACCAATCCCAACGCCCCGGCCAATGGGGCGGCAATCCCAACCGAAATAAAGAGGATCCATGAGCGCAATCGAAAAAAACCAGGGTAAGCGGCTGAAACTCTTGGAACGCAAAATAGAACACCACCGCGACCAGGCGGAAGCCTGCCTGCGTGAAATCCGGGATGATCGGCTTTACCGGGCCAGCCACGCCAATTTCGAGGATTACTGCCGCGAGCGCTGGGGGTTCACGGCCCGGGGTGTTAATCTGCGCATAACTCAAAGTGAAGTTAGGGGGAAGTTAGGAACGCTCGTACCTGAAAATTCCCCACTTTCACAGCGGGCAGCGGCCGCTCTGGCTGGTTATCCCTCCGAGGTTCAGCGGGAAATTGTTTCCCAGGCCGCAGCGGAAGGCGCGGACCTGACCGCCGATGAGCTGCGGGAACGGTTGGAAGCGTGGAAAGATTCGGAGATTGACCAGGCCCGGAAGGAAGAAAAAAGGGCCCTGGATTCCCGGCCAGCTGGGGGCAATGTTTCCCGGTCGATTCTGGGGAGAATTGACGGTCATCTGGGGAAAATCGAAAAACTCATTCAGCGCCTGGACCTTGCCGAAAACCCGGACAGGATCAGCGCCTTGGCGGACCGGCTGGAGGAACTTGCGGGGGTTTTGCGGGGGAGATAGGTAATCATTCCGGTTTCCTTTCCTTTTTTAACTCGGCAATCACGGCATAGGCATCTCTGACGGCCACTTTTGCCACATCAGGCGATGAAGAAATTGGACCACTTTGACCTACCTCGGCTGATCGCAACCCAGCCAACGCCTGCCCCGCAAACCACTCCCGCAGCGTCAGGCCGGGGAGGGGAGGCGGAACGGCCGCAGATTGGC
>JAGWKM010000194.1 GCA_028865305.1 Patescibacteria group bacterium
CACAATTACCGCCAGAAGCCTTCCTGACGTACGTGACGGGCTTAAGCCGGTTCACCGCCGCCTGCTCTATGCCATGCTGCAACTAAAACTTGACCCTAAATCCGGCTATAAGAAATGCGCGCGGGTGGTCGGTGACGTTATCGGTAAATACCACCCGCATGGTGATAGCGCGGTCT
Source organism: Patescibacteria group bacterium (assembly GCA_028865305.1). Taxonomy (GTDB): domain Bacteria; phylum Patescibacteriota; class Minisyncoccia; order UBA6257; family 2-01-FULL-56-20; genus REEB161. The sequence goes on from JAGWKM010000194.1 coordinate 177, forward strand.
ATGAAGCGATGGTGCGTCTTGCCCAGTCTTTCGCGGTGCGCTATCCGCTGGTGGACGGTCAGGGAAATTTCGGTTCCATTGATGGCGATAACGCCGCCGCCATGCGCTATACCGAAGCCAAACTCACCGATGTGGCAATGGCACTCCTTGACGGCATTGGTGAAAACACCGTTGATTTCCGACCCACTTATGACGGGCAGGACGAAGAGCCGGTTGTTATGCCCGCCGCCTTCCCTAACCTGCTTGCCAACGGCTCGGAAGGCATAGCGGTGGGTATGGCAACTTCTATCCCGCCGCATAATGTGGGCGAGCTGTGCAACGCCATGCAATATATTTTGAAACACCCCGATTGCGGAGTTGGAAAACTTATGCAGCTTGTCGCCGGTCCCGATTTCCCGACCGGCGGGATCATCGTTGAAACACCGGAAAACATAGTATCCGCTTATGAAGCCGGACGCGGCGCGATCCGTATGCGCGCACGCTGGCATAAAGAAGAGCTAAGCCACGGCTTATACCAAGTTATTATTACTGAAATACCTTACCAGATCCAAAAATCGCGCCTGATTGAGCGTATCGCAGAACTATTCAAAAATAAAAAACTTCCGCTGCTGGGCAATATCATGGACGAGTCGGCGGAGGAGATCCGCATCGTACTGGAACCGAAGAACCGCAGCGTTGACCCTGAAATGCTGATGGAATCACTATTCAAAGCCACCGACCTTGAAACCCGCTTCAATATGAATCTGAATGTACTTAACGCAAGTGGCGCGCCGCAGGTTATGAACCTTAAGGAAATACTATCCGCCTTCCTTGAACACCGCATGGAGGTTCTGATCCGCCGCACCAATTTCAGGCTGGAGAAGATAGCGCACCGGCTGGAGGTGCTTGGCGGCTTGCTTATCGCCTATCTCAATCTTGATGAGGTCATCCGCATAATCCGCAACGAAGATGAACCAAAACCGGTAATGATGAAAAAATGGAAGCTCACTGAAGTGCAGGTTGAGGCTATCCTCAATATGCGCTTGCGTAATTTGCGTAAGCTGGAGGAATTTGAGATCCGCGGCGAACATGACGCCCTTTCTAAAGAACAAAAAGAGCTGAAAGAGTTATTAGCGTCTTCTGAAAAACGCACCAAACGCATCAGCGATGAGATCGGCGAAATCAAAAAACAATTCGGCGAAAAAACACCTTTGGGCAAACGCCGCACTGATTTTGCCGAAGCACCCTTGGGAAAGATCATTGATATTGAAGCCTTCGTGGAAAAAGAACCTATAACTATCCTATGCTCAAAAATGGGCTGGCTGCGGGCAATAAAAGGGCATGTGTTTGACACTTCCGACATGAAGCATAAAGAAGGTGATGATGAGAGATTTTCCATCACTGCCCAAACCACCGATAAACTTTTATTATTTTCTTCCGACGGCAAGTTTTACACCCTGCCCTGCGATAAAATTCCCCGCGGCAAAGGTTTTGGCGAACCGGTACGCCTTATGATTGATATGGTTGGGGAGGTGGATATTGTAAACATCTCTGTCTATAACCCTGAAAGCAAGCTGCTTATCGCCGCCAGTAACGGCAAGGGTTTTGTGGTGGAAGCCGCCGATGTGGAGGCGCAAACCAAGAACGGCAAACAGATATTGAACGTCATGGAAAAGGCCGAAGCCGTGATCTGCACACCGGCGGAAGGCGACCATGTGGCGGTCATCGGCGAGAACCGCAAGCTGCTTATTTTCCCGATATCGCAGATTCCGGTGATGAAACGCGG
>JAGWKM010000048.1 GCA_028865305.1 Patescibacteria group bacterium
ATCCCGGTCGGCCAGATGGTTTCCGGCGAGATCGTCAATGTGGTTGACAGCATTTCGAGCCGGGAAAACATGAGGGATGCAAAACTGATTCACATGAAGCACGAATCCGGCGCGGAATTTTTGATGCCACTCACTGGCACGATCAAAAAGGCCATTGGCGGGATTGAAGGCGTCAAGGGGAACATCGGAAAGACGCTGGCGGTCATTCGCCAGCCGGACGGCGAAACCGAAAAATACGGCGGCAAGAAAAAAGTTTTCATGTTTGACGTTTTTATTTCCGAATGATCTCCTTGGCCGGGCAATCCGGCGTCCCGACACAACACGCCCGCGCGATTCGCACATCGCGCGGGTTTTTTCTTGATTTTTCCCGGCACGGCGTCAATTATTGCTTAAATGTTTGCCACTATCGCAAAAAAACGCGGGCGCGGACGCCCGCCCGGAAAAAAAGATTCGCCGGATTCGCCGCGCCAAAAAAAGAAAATTGTTTCGGCTCCGGCTCCGGCTCCGGCTCCGGCTCCGGCTCCGGCTCCGGCTCCGGCTCCATTGGAAACCGTTCTCGATTCTGATTTGTTCGGAACTGTGCCGATTTTTGAAAAACCTGCCGCGCCGGAAACGCCAGAAACGCCGGAAACGCCAGAAACGCCGGAAACGCCAGAAACGCCGGAAACGCCGGAAACGCCGCCGGAGCCGGAAATTGATGAGAGGGAACAACATCGGCCATTGGCGACGGTGATATGGGATTCGATCATCGGCTTTCTGGCGGCGTTCATGGGGCATTGGTGGTTCCCGCGTAAAATCGGCTCCAATGCAGAAGCCGGAGAAATCCCGTATGATGAGCGGGAAACGGTGATTCAGGCGTTTTGCGAATACTTCGCAAGCATCGGAATGGCGATTTTGACGCCGGGGCAGAAATTAGCGGCGGCGATTGGGCAATATGTCATGCCGCGTTTCGGATTCATTTTGTTTTGGTTCAAGGAAAAATTCTCTAAAAAGAAAAAACCCGCGCCGGACGTGAAATCGGATTCGCGGATGCCGGGAGAAAAACCGAATGAAACTGGCAATTGAAATTTTTTTGGCTTTTTTAGCGGGAGTTTATTTCCGCTCGTTCACGCGAACGGCGTCGCTGCTGCTGATTTGGATTTTTGCGGCTGCGGCGATGCTGGCGGTTTTGGTCTTCCCCGGTAAAAAGGAAAAAACTCCGTGAACGACCTTTTTTCCAGTTACAAACGGTTCGGCATTTTCGGCCCAAGCGAAGCCGGGAAAACCACTTTGGCGAAAAAAATATCATGGCATCTTTTCAAGACAGAAAAGCGAAAATCGCTTGTCCTTGATCCGGTGGCGAAAGATTTTTGGGGCAATCACGCGCAAGTTTTCACGAAAGAAGACGAGTTTTGGAAAATAATTTTTCGCGAGCGAAACGGACTGGTCATTGTGGACGACGCCAGCGTCACGATAAACCGGGACAACGAATTGAACGGCGTTTTTACCACTCTCCGGCATCAAGGACACAAGTTGCTTGTAATCGGACATTCAGCGGGAAACCTTTTACCGCAAATGCGGGAACAATTGCAGCGGATTTTCCTTTTCCTGCAAAACCGAGATTCGGTTGAAAAATGGCAGACGTGCTTCCCCGGAGCGGATTTATCAGACGCCGTTAATTTGCGGCAATACGAATTTTTAACCGTCGCCAACTTTCAACCCGCGCTCCGCGTCAAGTTGACCAAATGAGTTTTTTTGAACAATTGCGGAAAGATGGATTCACGCGACGCGAATCGGAAATTTGCGAATTGTTGGTTTCCGGCAAACCGAGAAAAAACATCGCGGACGATTTGAAAATTTCGATTCATACACTGGACATTTTCCTTGCTAAAATCCGCGCCAAACTTTGCGTCGAAACCACTTTTCAAGCGGGGCTGGCGCTGGCGAAAATGGGTTTGGAAAAATAGTTGTTTCCTCTGACTATTCTTTTTTTTGGGACGGGTTTAAGGTTTTTCCATTGTTACGACGAAAAAACTTTATGGAAAAAATTCTAACTTACGCGAAACCCGCCGCGATTCTTGCGGGGCTGGCCGTGGCCGGAATTCTGGCCGGCGTGTTTGCTCGCGGTTACAGCGATGCCAAGGGATGGACGCAGGGGACGCCCTAAAATCTGACGACGAAACCCAAATTTTTTCATCCGATGAAAAAACATCATTATCTTCTCATTTTCGCCGCTGCGGCTGCCGGCGGTTTTTATCTCGCCAATGCCAAAACCCGCACGGGCATTTACGCCAACAAGCTGATTGGGCAGACCGCAGCCAATCTTTACATGGCCGGCGCTAGCAAGGGATTAAGCGCAAACAGCGCCGCCACGGCTCCGGCAACCGCTACTCCGGCAGCCTGATTTTTTCAAAAACCACAACATAATTGAAATATATGCCACTCAACTACGGTCGCCAAGTTCAAGTCATCCCCGGTATCACTGGCGTTTCCGCCGGCGGCACGGCGCAAGTTCAAATCAACCCAAACCGCCGCGTTTCGCGCATGTCGTTTATTGCGACGGGCATCGCATTTGTCGCGCCAGTCCTGACGCTGGCCGGGGCAACCACGCAGCCGGTTTTCGCCGTCACCGTCACTGCCGGCGTGATCACGAAAGTGGCCGTCACCACGGCGACAACCGCCGGCGTCGCGGACGGGACTTACAAGGCCGTTGTTACCGACAATATCACGCTTGCGGACGGCAGCACATTCAACTTGAACAACCAATTTCAGGCGAATGTCCAGATCACGGTCGCCGGCAATGCCGTCACCGCCGTCAGCATCGTGTCGGGCGGCAGCGTCGCGGAAGTTCCGGCGGAAATTTTCTTCAATGGACAGCTTTTGCTTTCCGTCGGCGGTGTCAACATGCAGGATTTGACCGCCGCGCAAGTGAAGGCTGCGGCGCTGGCCGATTCTGCCAGCAGTTACAACGGCTGGCGAACAGGCGAACTGACTTTCGATTTTGTCAAGCCGTCCGCAGAATTTACCGCGCAGCCGGATTTGACGATTTGGGATTTGTGGGGGCAATCGATCTTGCAATTGCAGTTGCCCATCACGAGCAATATCACTTCGCCGGCGCTGATCGGCGTGTATGAATTCGACGCGGACATTTCTCTGCGCAACATGGCGACGGTCAACGGCGTCAGCACGCCGGTATTGCAGCCGATTGCCAAGCACGCGCAGACTTTCCAAATTCCGGGCGGTGGCGCTTTGCAGAGCATCACGACCGTGCCATTTTTGCTCAACCCCACGACGCCTTTGCCGATCTTGCGGCTTTATATGTCCGAATCGAATCCGGGTAACATCACGCAGATTGAGATTGATCAGGACGGCAACAAAATCCTGCAATTGACCAAGGCGCAGATTCAGGAAATTTACTCGAAATACGGGTTCAACGTGAACATTTTCGGCGCAATGTTCGCCGCCGATTACAACCGCCGGATTTCCAACGCGCTCCGTTGCGCTCAGAATCTGGTCATTTACATCGCTTCGACCGTCACGCAAAACGTCACGATCATCCGCGAAACGCTGCCCGGTGCATATTCCGGCGGTTAGTCCTGTCCGTTTGTTTTTTACATGACCGCCAATCAAGGCGCGGCGGTGAAAATCGCCGCGCCTTTTTTCAAAAAAATTATGGCTGCCGAAAAAATAACCAATACGCGAATCGCGCCGACGTTTGCCGGAACCGTCAAGGCCGTAACCGCGCCCAATGCCCGGCAAACTTTCACGCCCGCGCCGCGCGTCGGCAACGGCACGGCGCAAATTTACGCCGCGCCCGTTCCCGTTGTCCGGGGCGGCAATCCGCGCGCGACACGCATTTGAACATGGGCGGTCTCCCGTCATTGTCCTATGGGCAGTCCAGCGCCGCCGACGCGCAGGCGACGCAGCAGACGCCGGCTTTTCAGCAGGCCGGGACCTATATCAATTTCGGGCAGGGGACGCTGGCCGCGCCGACGGAAGGCACGCTGACACCGACGATGAGCGGCGGCGCGAGCGGCGGCTCGTCAATGATGCCTCTTTATATCGTCGGCGGACTTGCCGGCGTCGCGCTGCTGATTGGAATTTTTGCGATTGCTAAAAAATGAATCATCCGCGCCGATACAAAAGAATTTCTGACACCGCCGCGATATCGCTGCTGGCGGAGAAAGAAATTGCCGGCGTCACGACAATTTACCGGGATTTTTTGCCGGCGGAATGTGGCGGCGATTATTATGAGAAATTGGTTTCCGAAGGTCGCGCAGTTTCAACGGTAGTCCAATTTCACGGCGTTCCGGTTTATCGCGTGATTTGGGAAATTTTGCGGAATTTGAACGAAATGCACATTTTGCTAGTTCACCAAATCAAGAATGACTTTGCCGACATTCAGGTATTGGGAACAGCGGTTGACAAGCTCGCAGAAATGGAAAAAATTTCGGCGGTAGTGATGACGGAATGTCGGGCGGCAATGGTCGAACAAGTGAAAAATTGGGGCGCTGAAATTATCGGCGTAAAAATGCGCAAAAAATATGCGGTTTGTTGATTATCATCGCAATTTTGAGCCGGAAGCAGAAATGCTTCCGATTCGCCGTCTGCCGCGCCTGCCGGGCATCGCGGCGGCGCTGGCCTGTTATGGCGGCTCTGAATCGCAGAACAATCCGAGCACGACCAACGCAACCTACAACGATCAAGCCACAACCGGAAATGCCGCGCAAGGCTCTGTTCAAACCACGACGGGCGCGGGTTCATCCCTCAACGAAGGCGGGATCAATGCAACCGGCGGCTCGGTTGTTAATGTTACAAGTGACAATGCGCAGCTTGTCGCCGCGCTCGGTAATACTTTAGGCGCGACGGCGAATAATTCCATCATCGCGCAAAATGACGCGCTCAATCAGGCGCTTGGATTCGGCGCGGAAGCCATTAAATCCGTCAACACCAATTCGTCCGCGCTCGGTAATACTTTAACCGCGACGGCGAATAATTCCATCATCGCGCAAAATGACGCGCTCAATCAGGCACTTGGATTCGGCGCGGAAGCCATTAAATCCGTCAACACCAATTCGTCCGCGCTCGGTAATACTTTAGCCGCGCTGGCGAATAATTCCATCATCGCGCAAAATGACGCGCTCAATCAGGCACTTGGATTCGGTGCGCAAGCCATTAAATCCGTCAACACCAATTCGTCCGCGCCGTCCGATCAAGTCGCCAGCATCAATTCACAGCTCGCTAAACTCGAATCCGCCGCGGCCGGAAATTCTTCGCCGGCTTTCAACTGGCGGGAAGCCGCCGTCATCGCCGGCCTGATCGCCGCCGGCTTGACCGTCGCCAAATTTTACAGCAGCAAAACATGATGACCGCCGATACCATCGCAGCCTACCAGCCCGGCGGAAGCTACTATGCGCAGCTTTCCGCTCAGCGCGGGAAAAATGTTGCCGATGCTGCCGCCGCAGCCGCCTTGACCGGCGATGAGACGGCGATCAATGCCGCGATTACGCAAGCCGAATTCGGCGCACCGCTGGATACCAGCACGGCTTCAATTTTGCTCAATCAGTTGGAAACGAATCCGCTCGCTGCTCCGCTGAATTCGCTTGGTAATTTGACCGGCAACACAATCGGCAGCATCGAATCTTATCTGGGGAGAACTTTGATTTCCGTCGCGACCAATCCGCTTGTGCTTGCGGTATTGGCCGGCGGTGTCGTAGTCTGGATCGCCGGGCCGGACGGCGTCAAAAACATCGGCAAAAAAATACTCGATAAAATAAAATGAAAAATTCCGCTCTTCTAATTCTTGAACTGGCCGGCATCGCCGGAGCCGGCCTTGGCATTTACTATCTGGTTCACAAGGCCGGTGCCGCAGCCGTCGCGCCCGCCGCAGCCGCCACGGGCGGAACCACGGCAACCAGCGGCTCCGCCCTAACCAGCGCCGGAATTTCCGTGGGGACAACCGCAGCCAACGATCTGCTCGGTTTCCTTTTCGGCAATGGGAACAATTCCGGCAGCACCAATTCGGGCAGCGGGACGCCGATTCAGCAGGCCGGCGCGACGGCTGCGCAATCCATCACGCCGTCAAGCGCGGGCAGCGGAAACCTTGACTATCTGGCCGCCCTCGGCCTTTGATTGAATGAGCGCGTCCCCTGTCATCAAGCCTAAAATAACGCGCCAAGTCCCGGTTCAATTGCCGGCGGCGACCACGCTAAACGGCCAGATCGTGCCGACTGAGGCGGCGATAACGCAGGCCGGGGATCGGTTTTATGTTCTCGCCACGTCCGGGAACATACAAATTCAGCCCGTCCGCGCGGGCGCAGTCGGCGTATCAAATTCTTTCTCCACCGGTCAGGGGCAGCCGGTCGAAGGCGGTTTTGACACTTTGACCGTCAAAAATTTTTCCCTGTATTCTTGCGTCGCGCTGATTTGGGTGGGTTTCGATGATTTCATCAACGACCAACTCATCATTGCCAATTCATCGTATTCCAACGCCGTTTATCCTACCTATTCGCAAGCGAATTCCGCCGCATCCGTCGCCATTAAAGATTTGTCCGGCCAGACATTTCTAGACATCAACGGCAAAAAATGGGGCGCGATTTCCCGCGTCGCGATTGAGGTTTTCAATTTGGATACGGGGATTACTCTCCTGCTTCAAAAATCCGGCTCGCTTGTCAGTAATGGGCCGGCGGTTGGGGCGATTTATCCCGGCTCACCGATCAAGTTTGAATATGCCGGCGACTACACCCTGAATCTGGGCGGCTCCAACATAAACGCAATCGTCAGCGAGATTTATCTCGCGATCCCGTTCTAATGATTTTATCGACGACCAATATCCAAGGCTGCGCGACACCGCGCATGAATTGGCCGTTTCCGCGCATTTTTCCGTTCGGGCGCGAGCAAATGTCATCCGTCCAATCAATCTCCGCTTTTATTTTGGACGTGCCCGAAACCCGTTCACTGACTGACTCCGCCAGTTCCGCTGAATCCGTCGCAGCTTTCACCGTCACGCCGTCCGGCCCGGTTTCCCGCTCGCTGGCGGACTCCGCCAGTTCCGCCGAATCCATTGCCGGCGCGGCTGTGCTAATGCCACTTTCGCGGACGGCAACGGACAGCGCCACTGCCGCCGAATCAATTTCCGCTTTTGTCGTCGTCGTGCCGGTTTCCCGGTCATACTCCGATTCGGCATCATCCTTTGAAACAATTTCCGCTTTCAACATCGTATGAAATTAAATCCCGAAACCGTTTTCGGGCGCGTCAAAACTGAAATTTTTGACCGCGCCACCGGACGCCGTATTTCCAAATCGCCGTGGCAGAAAAATCTTGTTTTCGACATTGGCCTGAATGATTTGGCCGATAATCGCGGGTTTGCTCCTTTTTTTGTGGCCTGCAAAATCGGCTCCGGCAATTCGGCGAATTCTTATGCGTCGGGAGCAATTACATTTACCCAGAGCGGAACGACGATAACGGCATCCGGCTCATTTTTTACGGCCGCAATGACCGGCGGGTTGTTCAAGTGGGGGACGGGCACGGGCGGAGCGGAAGTGTATATAACCTACGTCAACGCCACCACCGCCACGGCGTCCGCTTCCGCCACGGTGACGACGCCGACGGTCGCGACGGTCTGGCAGGTTCAAAAAACCGCGCTGGATACTTTTCTTTACGCGAGCAATACTTACGGCGGCACGGCAGGCGATAACTCGACGAGTTATTCCGGCAATTCCGTCACCATGCAGCGTAAATTTATTTTCGCCGCGCAGGCTTCGACTTATTCGGTCAACGAAGTCGGTTATTTTAATTCGACTGGAACCGGCGGAACCGTGAACGGGCGCGTCGTGTTGTCATCAACGGACACGGTTACGCCGTCGCAGTATTATGTCGTTACGTGGCAAATGACTTTTACCGTGTCCCCGGGCGTTCCGACCGCCGTCGCCGACGTCGGAACCAATATAAACACCGCCGGAAATGCGATGCAGACAGTATGGGATTGTCAAATCGTCGCTTCCAACGGCGTCAACGCAAATTCTTTCGCCGGCGCATGGTATTCGGGAGGCGTAATGGACGGGCATTCTTTCAACGGTTCCGGCCAGAATGTTTATCTTGGTTTGGGCGCGGCTCCGACGTTGCCGGCGTCAATCCAAACCACCGCGCCGGGGACGGAAGCCAGCTTTATTTTGCTGGGTTCCGCGTCCCGCGCTCAAAGCACGTCCGCCGGGTTTTCAAGCATGACCGTGAGCTTTAACATTACTACCACCGGTCAAACGGTCAATTATATCGGACTGGGAGGATCGCAGATTTCGTCCGGCGGCAACAAAGCTCAATCGTTCGTGCTCGTCCTTACGACTCCTTACGTCTGCCCGTCCGGGACTTTCCAAGGCTCAATAACTTTCACCGTTCAATTTCAACGCAATTTGTCCAATTAAACGGACGAAAAACAAACAACCAAATCGAAACATGAAAAATAAATTGTTCGCATCCTCAATCATCATCGTCGCCTGCGCCGTCTTTTTTGTCGGCTGCGGCACGATAACCAAATTGTCCAGCGCCGCCGCACCGCCGAATCCCGCTGCCGTTTCGTCGCCGTCCGCGCCGGCCTATATCCCAAACCCTTCTATCCCGGCTGCCGTGTCGAATGTTCAAGCGACGATCAACGCTTTAACTCCGGCAATTGACGCCGCCACCGGCGGAGCCGCCGCGCCGGTAATCGCCAGCGTCAATTATGGAATTGCCGGGCTGGGGCTGCTGGCAACCACCATCGCCGGATTGATCGCCGGTTACAAAAACAAGCAGGCGGGCGCCCACGCGGCGGCAGCGGCGGCGCTGGCGGCCACGGTTACGAACGCGGGACAGCAGGCAATGGCACTCAATAATGCCGCGCAAAATGGTTCATCGGCAACGGTGGCGCAGCATTTGGCGGACGCGGCAAATCCGGTTCAACTCTAAACCCGAAAAATTATTCAAGGCCGCGTCGGCGTGGCGCGGCCTTTTTTGCAATCATGGACAATTCATCGGCAGTATTGATGTTGCAGACGGTAGCCGTCGCGCTCATCGGCTGGAATTTACTCGAAACGAACAAGCTTGGAAAAAAGGTCGCAAGGCATGAACAAAAACTTGACGATTTGCCTTGCGGCGAATGTCAACCGAAAAGGAAACATTGATTTATGATGATGATATTGGTCGGAAGCGGAATCGGCGCTATCGGCGTTTTTGCCGGTGACGGCGATTTGATTATCGCGGGCTGTGTTGTTGCCGGTGTCGGAATTGTTTATACGCAATTGGGGAGAAGGTAATTTCCAGCATTTGGGGATTTGCGGGGTCGCGGGGATTCGCGGGAACTGCGGGAATTTGCGGGATTTGCGGGAATTCGCGGGATTTGCGGGAATTCGCGGGAAAGAAAATAAAAGCGGAATGTTGAGGGGCAGGGATAGGCGGCGCGCGCG
>JAGWKM010000049.1 GCA_028865305.1 Patescibacteria group bacterium
GCGAATTACCAGTCGCGTCTTGCCGACATAAAAGCGCGATACATGCTAGGAACGCCGGAATACGACGCGGCGCTTCAGCGCGCAAGAACCGCCGCCGAGGAATGGATAAACCAACCGGAAGGCCGCGAATATCTGGCAAATGATGAATTCGCTAAATCACATCCTGATTTCGCGCGGGAACTGCGCGATTATTTTTCGCGGGCCTATGAGGGGGTTGCGGAAAAACAGCCGTTCCACGCGAACGTTAATCGCCTAGCTTCCATCACTTACGACCAAGCGCGGCGCGGAAAAATAACCTTCGCACCAGAGCGTAAAGTTATCTCCCTGTTTAGGACTGCTGATGCTTCGACGTTCATTCACGAAACCGGGCACGCATGGCTTGAGGAATTAATGTCCGACGCGGCCGACGCGCAAGCGCCAGCAGGACTCCGCGCCGATGCCGCCACCGTTCGCAATTGGCTTGGAGCCGAAGAAGGAAAGGCCATCACGCGAGCGCAGCACGAGAAATTTGCACGCGGTTTCGAGCGGTACATGATGGAAGGCGTTGCGCCGTCGCGGCCACTTGCCAAAGTATTTGCCCAATTCAAGGAATGGCTGACCACGATTTATCGTACGGCCTCGCGCTTGCGGTCGCCGATCACCGATGACATTCGCGGTGTGTTCGACCGGATGCTGGCTGAAAAGCCCGAGAGAACTGTCTACGCGCCAGAGCGCGAAGAGGTTCCCAACATCGCCGAACGTGCGGAGCAATCCGCCGAAACGACGCCTGCCGTCCTCGCCGACAAGGAACAGCAAACCATTCGCGCCGAAGCGGACGCTTTCGCCGCAGCCAATGTACCGGAGATTGCCAATGAACTCGCAGACCTCGGACTTGGAGAACGACCAAACGTTGCAGCAAATCCGCCAGAGGGTGCAGTTCCTAACAGTCGCAGGGCTGCGGGACAACCTCTCGCCGGAGCAGCGGAGCGCGGTGCGGCTGTTGGAGCGGTCGGCCAGAGCCGAGGCGAAGTTGCGCCGGAAGGCGCTGGGCGTGGCGGCGGTCCCGAACAACCCCCTGGCGGTAGCGGAGAAATCCCCCCAAACGGAGGACGATATTTCGACAAAGCCGGGAATATTAGGCTCGACAACATAGCCGCAGCCGATGACGTGAAAGCCGCGCTTCGTGAGTTTGCGCTTGAAAGCGTGGACTTTACGGCAGAGCGGCGCGGCGTCGTTACCGATTATGATGTAGAGCAGCTTGTCCAATCTCTCGGATTAGACGGCTCGGACCTCAACATAGAAAAACTGCGCCAGATGTCGGTTGAGGACGGTATTCCGCTTGCCGCGCGTATTCGCGGCGGTCGGCGCATGATGGTGCAGGCCGTACAAGAAATGGTGGATTTCGCAAAGAGGATGGGAGAAACCGACGCCGACGTTGTGCGCTATGCAAATCTCCGCGCTAAGGCAATTATGATTGCGCGGACTGTTTCTGGTGTAACGGCGGAGTGGGGACGTGCTGGCCGCGCTTTTCGTAGCGTCGAAGGATTTGAACAGGCACGCGAGATAGTTGAGCTTTTCCAAAATGAAACCGGCAAAAGCATTAAACAACTTCGCCGTGAAGCAAAGGCGCTCGCGTCTATGGACACGCAGGCGAGAGCCGCAAAGTTTGTGAAGGACAGCACAAAGCCGGATTTCTGGGATTGGTTCACGGAATACATCGTAAATGACTACATATCAGGATTAGCCACACACTCTACTTATGTCGTCGGCAATACAGTTTCGGCGATATTAAAGGCTGCTCCAGAGACTGCCGTAGAGGCGGCCATTGGCGCTTTTAGACAGCACGTTCTGGGCCAGCAAGGACCGCGTGCTTATTTCGGCGAAATTGGCGCTCAGTTTCGGGCGCTAAATGAATCTGGCAATCCTTACCTGACGGCTAGGAAACTCCAAAAAATAGTTCAGAAAGCGAAAGATTGGGACGACGCCAAGGGACAGATTTACGCGCTTTTGCGTGGATCACGCGATGGGGTGATGGCAGCCGCGCGCGCAGCCATAGAAGGCGCGACCGTTGCTCTTCCTGGCGAGGAAGCCGTCGAAGGAATGTCGGCAATCGTTTCACCTCGAAACGCCATCCCCAACCCGGTCATTGCTGGCCATACAATCCCAATTGGCACAGCGATACGGTTGCCATCGCGCATGGTTTCGATGATTCACAGCTATTTTCGTGCTGTTGGTTACGAGCAACAAATTGCTCGGTTGTCATACAGAACAGCGGTGGAAGAAGGGTTAAGCGGGGACGCATTTTATAAGCGCGTCGCACAACTGCGCGACAGTCCAACAAAGGAGATGATGGCTGAGTCCGCCGCTGGTGCGACAGAGCAAACACTTATGGGCGCTGGCGGTGATTTTACGCAGGCTCTATCGCGGCTGACAAATACCAGAATTCTAGGCGTGCCGGCTCTTAAAATAATTGATCCGTTTGTGAAAGTGGTAGGCAACGTCTTGGAGCTAGGGCTTGTGCAGCGGACGCCGTTAGGGGTTTTCGATCCTGAGGTAAGAGCAAATCTTCTGGGAAGGAACGGCCCTCGCGCACAAGATACACAGTTAGCTCGCGTAGCTACCGGCACCGCACTTGGCCTTGTTGGTTTTGGTATGGCTCTGGAAAGACACCAAAACGGCAACGGCCCATCCGATCCAAGGCAGGCGGCTTTATACAGACGGGTGAATGGACCACCTAATGCGACACGGATAGGTGATTGGTGGTACGACTTTCACCGTCTAGGCTTTGCCGCGCTTCCGTATATGCTCGCCGCAAATCTCTATGATGTCGCTCATTTAATCAGCGACAAGGATTTCGGCGATGCAATGTCGCAAATCGCCTTTACCGTTTCCCATACGTTGATAGACGAATCCGGTTTGCGCGGGCCATCTGATTTGATCCATGCCATTGACGACCCGCACGGGTACGGAGCACGGTACGTTAGGCAGGAAATTCCCTCCTTGGCGGTTCCGTATTCCGTAGGCATGGGACAAATGGCGCGTGCGGTTGATCCTTATCAACGTCGCGTGACCAATATGTTAGAAGCATTCCGCTCAAAGGTTCCGTGGTGGTCTGAGCAAAATTTCCCGCTGCGCGACTGGACGGGCGAGCCAATCCCGAGCCGTGAAGCTTTAGGAATTGACGGGCTTTCGGCCATTTATGAAGAACGGGCCAGAAACGATCCCGTAGAACAGGCGATGCTCCGTCTTGGGATTTACCCCGCGTTGCCACCAAAAAAGATACGCGGCGTTGAATTGTCTGAACAGCAATACGACGATTACGCAAGAATAGCGGGTAAGTTTGCCTATCAGAGCCTTCGGCTTGTTGTAACGCCGGGATTTAACCGACTTCCGCCGGATCGGCAGGAACAACTGATTAAAAGCGTCCTAAAGCAATCGCGCCAGTATGCGGAGGCCCGCGTTCTTTCAATGGACGAGGCTCAATCGCGGGCTTTGGGACAGCCGTCAATTATCCAACGTGCAACTGCCGCAAAGCGCGCGGCGATTTATGGTCAACCCGTAGCGCAATGAGTGGGTACATGCTACAGGCTGTTGCGGCCCGGAGGGAAATTTCGTGACGGTTCTTACCACCGCCTCATTTGTCGTCGTCAAAGGAAACGGGGCAACAACCGTTTTCAATTACAATTTCCTAATCCCCGGTTCGTCAACGACGGATCAAACCAACGTCCAAGTGACTTACACCGACGCACTCGGCAACGTCACGATCCTCACGAACTCGCAATACACAATCACGGGCGTTCAAAGTGCGACGGGCGGAACTGTCACCTTCACCCTGGCAAACAACGTCGCCATCGCCAGCGGGGCCACACTCAAGATAGCGCGCGTTCTGCCCTACACGCAGCCGGACACCATTGCCAATCAAAGTAATTTCTATCCTGCGGCCGTAGAGGCCGCGATTGATAATGTCGTTATGGAATTGCAGCAAGTCATCGCGCAAAACAACGACATCGTGAATTGGTCAGCGGTGTGGCAGACGGCAACAAAATACGTCGTCGGCGATTTTGTGATCGACGGCGCGAATGGTTTAAACACTGGAAACGTCTACTTTTGCTCAATAGCAAATACGTCAAGCGCCTCATGGGCCAATGACCTCGCGGCTGGCGATTGGCAGCTTGTTATCTCGCTTCAGCAAATCCAAAACAACCTCACGGCGAACATCCCGTACGTTGTGCCGATGTTCTATGCGGGCGGAACACTGAGTAATAGCCAAGTCATCGGCTATCACATCTTCCCGTCGTCCGTAAAATTCCCCGCTAACTTTGGCGCGACTGGCGGAACGGGAACTGGTACGAGCGAAGGCGGTGGCACGGCAACGGCGAGCGCGGCGATGACGTTTAACTTCGACTATCTCTCGACCGCACCGAACACCTGGACAAACTTCGGGAGCGCGTCCATCGCCTCCGCAAGTTCAAGCATGACGTTCACAACCGTTAGTGGGAATACGTGGAGTTTCAACGCTGGCAATGTCATCCGTGGTGTTGGACCGGCGACCGCCGACACCCGTTTCGCAAATCCTTTCCTCACTCTTGCCGCAACGCGCGTATAGGAACAGAAAATGGCCTCACTCTACATCGCTGAATATCGCTCGCTTCCGACAGCCGGACTTGGTGAAAGCAGGTCGCAATGCATCCCAACGCCGCCGTTGGTAGAGCAGAAACTAGCGATCAGCACATCGTCAACACAAAGCGCCACCTTCAGCGCACAAACTGGTATGGTGGTTATCACGACCGATCAAACGTGTTCGGTCGCCTTTGCCGCTGCGAATCCTTCCGCCTCTACGTCGAATCAACGCATCGCAGCGAACGAACCGCCGCGCTATTTCATCGTCCAGCCGTCAACGCAACTCGCTGTTGTCAGCAACAGTTAGAAAAAATGACCGCAGCAACTGCCGAAGTCATTCGGATCGGAAATGATGGGCCAATGAAGAGTGAAGAGGAACATCACGTTGAGAGAGACCTACGCCAGATTCAAATCCAAATCTCAGAGATCAATAGGAATCTTGGTGGCATAACAGCAATTCTTGAGCGAAATGTTGAGGACCGACGAGAATTTGCCAGAGCACTCGGAGAGTTTCGCGACGACATAACGGAGCTTATGGCGCTAGGGCCGAAAGTGGCTGAAGTCCAAGAACGGGCGATAAGGAACGAGGCGAAGTTAGAAACCATAGAAAAATGGCGCAATCGGACAATCGGCGCACGTATGGCAGTCCACACTATTTTCGGCGCGATTGGAGGGTCGGTTGTTTTAGGTGGGGAACTGCTTTGGCGCATCATCAATTCTGCACCGCATAGGTAACGATGCCATTTGACCGCGAATTAGGTGCGATCACTATAGCCTGCGAGGCGAGCGACCAGCCTGCCGACGCCCAACTTGGCGTTGCTTATTCACTTTTCAACCGCGTTAATGACGGAAGATTTGAGCCGACTGTTGCTGGCGTTTGTATGCAACGGTATCAATACAGCGAATATCTGCCGGATAAAGGCGACAACGTCAATTTGGAGCGCGTCGTCAACCTGCCAGAAAACGATCCTGCCATTATCTCCGCACTGGCCGCTTACGATGCCGTGGCGGATGGAACGCAGCCTGACCCTACCGACGGAAGCACCCATTTTTTTGCGGATGCAATTGCGCCGCCATCTTGGACTGTTGGCGCAACGCAAGCGGCCAAACTCGGCAATATCTTGTTCTGGAAAAATGTGAAGTGAGGCGTAAACGAAAGCGCAAAGCTCAGGTCATCATCAACTTCAAACCGTGGGGGATTTCAGTGGATCAACTCGGCACAGGTAAATCGCAAGCAACCCTAATCGGCGGCGCGATTGCGACGATTGTGATTTGGAGTCTCAACACCTACGTTCTTCACCCACCGATGCCGGATTATATCGGCACGGCGATCACAACTATCATCTGTTACGCCTGCGCTTATTGGACGCCGCATAACGCGAGCGTTGCTAATCTTGTACCAGGAAAAGGAAAATGAGCATGACGAAATTCGCATTTTTGGTGGTGGTAATAGCGCTTTCAGCGTGTGTGTCAAAGCCACTTGCCACGCCCAACACAAACAATCTTCTCATTACGGCGCTGGCACGAATTAGTGCCACTGGACTTGCGGACCTCCAAAGGGTCGAAAAAGTGGCGAGTGTGCCGAACACAAATCTTCCAGGTGGAATCGAGGACAAGGACGGTTTGACCTGCGCGCAATCGGCAACCGCTGTTCTCACTCAAGTTAATGCGGTCAACGCAGCCGCCAACGGCCCTGGTGCTGGTGTTTTAACTGTCGCGGAAATCGCGAGTTTGTTTCAGCCAGGATCACCGCAGTTTAACCAAGCTACGAATACGCTGACCGCCGGCTGTATCGCCAAAGCCAATGACGTGCTTGGTCCTGCCGGCGTTGTCGGCGCAGGGGGCGTGATCGGCGTCCTCGCCAGCACAAATGCGATTCTGCCGCTTGCTGCCGTTGCGCCGTGACTCTAGTTGTCGTTACAAACGCATCGACGGTCATTACGGATGACGCCGTGCTGGCCGTCATTCCTGCATTGTCTCTTCAAGTTTCACGCGATCTCGCTTCTATCTGGCCCGGAATTTCTGCCGACTTGAGTTTCGTTAGCAAAGGCGGCGCAATTCCGCACGGTGCGTGGGCGCTATGCATCATTGATGATACGGACCAAGCCGACAGTCTCGGTTATCATGATCTAACGATGGGCGGTCAGCCGATTAGCAAAGTGTTCGCAAAGACTGACAGCGATTACGGCGAAGATTGGCACGTTACCGCGAGCCATGAATTGTGCGAAATGCTTTGTGACCCACAAATAGACCAAATAGTCACGACGGTTTACGACGGGAAACCAGCAACGACAATCCGCGAAGTATGCGACGCCGTTGAAGGCAACATGTACGCTATTGACGGAATCATGGTCTCTGATTTCGTGACGCCGAATTTTTACGACAGTGCAAAAACCGATGGCGTTAAATATGACTTTCTGAGCGTTCTTTCTGCGCCGATGACGTTGGCTCAAGGCGGCTATATGAGCCTTCAAGACGCAAGCGGAAACTGGACACAAGTATTCGGTCAAGCCGTGACGACATGGAAGCGTGTAGCGCCGCACGGCTCGCGCCGCGAAAGGCTTCGTGCTGGTCATAAACGGTGGCGGCGTAGTACGGCGATATGAGCGGTGAACGATTTATTATCGGCCATTCACGCGGTGGGGCGGTCGCCTATCTCTACGCTTACTCTCGTCTCATGCGCGGCCTCCGCGTTGACGGCGTTTACGCGTGGGCACCGGCACGGCCTGGAAATCACGTCATAACCGATCAATTCAAGGCGTTAGGGCTTCCAGCGCGTGCATTTCATAACGTCGCCGATCCGGTTGATCCCGTTCCAAGCACACCGTTGGACCTTCCGTTGATTGACGAGGAATACGAACAGCCATTTTCGTTTGAGACATTCACGCAGCCGCCGCCGAACGGCGACGAGTGGGGACTGTTAGCATCCCATCATTTCGAGCTTTACCGCCAAGGCTGTAAAAGCCTCGGTCAAGGACCGTGGGCGCTTCCGCTCAATCAAGCGTGCGATCTAACGGCGCGGCTTTACGCCGATCCGGTTCATGGCTGGGATACGGTTATTCCTGTGGACGGATCGTATTGGGTAACACTCAATCTCGATAGCGGCGCGAAAGTCGCGATCTCGCGCGGATCGACAACTGGAATAGATTGGATTGACAATTTCAAAGCGTGGCAGATTGATCGTTTAGGCGCGCGCGTGAGTGCTGGATTTTGGGTCGGCGTTGCCACCGTTGAGTCGGAATTAGATGCGGCGTTAGCGTGAGTATCGCGCGCTGCGTTTCGTCGGGTTTCGTTTCGCAAACAGCTTGCACCACATTTGCGGCTCAATCGTTCCTTTGACCAACTCGCAAGCATGTGGTGGTTCAAAATGACGGCATAACCCGCAATGCGCGTGCGGTAGTCCTTTGGAGTAATCGACTTCGGATTTATCGCGCTTCCTGGTCATTTGGATTCCTTCTGCTGCTGGCGAGCGGCGTGGCGCGCTCTGGCTTTATCCAATTCAGAGCGCTCATCAGGGCTAATGGTCGCATCTTTTTCCCATAGTGAATAAATCACCGCATCCGCCTTCGCCAACTCGGCCTCGCGCTCCGCCAGCTTGGCCTCGGCGACTTGGCATGCGAGGCCCCATTGAGTGTCGCGCACCTCAAGCGCCTCAACTTTCATGGCGAGGCGTTCGAGAAGGTCGCGCCAGCGTTTCATATAAAGGCGAAACGATTTTTTATCGGTGCCGTGTGTGCCATTAAGAAACCCGTCGATCAATGCAATCTCTGTTGCAACCTCCGCATCCTCGACCTTGGGCCGCGCGGCGAGGCCGAGGTCATACGCATCACGCAATGCAGCTTCAATGATCTTGACGTGCGGGATCGCCCTAGCCTCGCCTAACAGATTGGAGATCTCGCCGGCCATAACAACAAAATCCGGTTCTCCCGGTGGCGGCGCGGGTTTAAAGTCGGCGAACTCCTCGTCTGGCACGATCTTGTTCAGCGCCACGATGTTATCCGCGGTGATCTCGTCGTCGTAGTCTGGCGGTGCGGGCTGCGGGCGCGTGTTCCACCGCTGAATAATCGGCCAGATGAAACGGATCACAGAATCTCTATGCGAAAACAGCATCATAGCCGCGCGATCTTCCGAGGTGCCTTTCCATGTTTTTGCGGCTTCGACGATAGCTGCGCTCAATTCGTTCCAGCGATCTGCCGGAATTTCACCTTGCTGGCACGGCAGCAGCTTCGCGGCGTCGGTGGTGTGGTTAGTCATCATTGCACCCAATGCGGCGCTGGCTCATCAGCGCACCAGATTAGCTCGTCGTTTATGTCGAGGTTCATGTTCCAGCCGCTTTCGAGGATGAGGCAGCCGCCGTCGCGCTTAATCTCCTTGATGCGGCCGACGTACCAGCCGCTCACAAGGCGATTGTCGCCGTTATATTGCTTGCCGCGAACCTTCACATATTTTCCAACGGCTGGTTCGTCGATGATTGCTTTGCGATCACTCACGTTCCACCTCTCTGTGCTTTGAGTGCGGCGGGGTCGGCTTCCTCTTGTAGCGGATTACCAAAATGCCGCCGCAGGTCGGACAGTTGGGTTCAATCTCGTAAGTGCTAAAACTCGTTCCACACGGACATAGAAAACGTAATTGTTCATCAGAGAGCCGATTGCACTGAAAGTCCGACGCCGCGTTGAGCGCCGTGATTTGGTTCTGTAAGCACATGCCCAGCAACACGTTTTGCTGCCACAGAACGGCCTCAAGCCAGATCATCTTGCCGCCTCTCGCGCCTTCAGAGCGGCGATG
>JAGWKM010000195.1 GCA_028865305.1 Patescibacteria group bacterium
TTGTCTGAATGTCATTCCAAGCTTGCGTGGCCCATGATACGACACGACCGAATTCTCCGGTTTGGCCCTGAGCAGTGACCATTGTGCCGGAAATACCGCCTTCGCGGATAATCGCTTGGCAGATGGAAAGCAGATTCACGGATTTCTATCCGCTCACATGTTCCTGCGAACGACTTCGGAAAGCCATGCTGGGCCGCGCGGATTTTTATCCATCAAGACGCTGAATGCGTTGGATTGCCGCGTGAAACGGCGCTGCTTGCCACCCATATGTAATTCGGCATCGGAAGCGCCGATTTCTGGCACAACAGTTTCGATACGATCAATCTTGGATCGCGCGAGAACTTCCAGATATTTGCGCTTGATAGTCAAAACTTCGCCAACCGGAACCCAACCACCAGGAAATTCACGCCATTTGTCATTTATCATGACTTCGCAGCCCTTGCCGTTACAAGCGATCAGAACGCTTTGGGCGGCGTTTTCTTCCGCGCTTGGCTCTATACGGATCGTCACGGGCTCTTCCATGAATTTCAGTTCATCGAGATATTCTTTTCTGAGTAAATCCTTGTCGGCGACGGCGATATCACCTTTCGCGCGTTCTTCCTGCGGCGACGTTCTGATATCGCGTTTCTGCTCAATCGGCATATCTGAGCTGTGCAATTCCTTGTTGAGTGCTTGTCTAGGCATGGAGACTCCTGATTTGGTTTTGGCGCGAGTTATTACGCAAGCTTTGCAATATTGCTGGCGGCCATCTTTTGCGGACGTGCGGCGATGAAATTCATCAAGTGATTTGTTATTGCCGCAAGATGAACATTTCTTGGTTTGATGCGATGAAAGAGGCGGCGAGATTTCTCGCGCCGCCATTTCTGAATTACTCACGATTAACTCACTTGCGGACGATCAGGCAGATTGGCAATGTCAACGAAGGTATAAGTTACGCCCGTGACAGAACTGAGATTATTGGTGCCGAATGTCCATGTCGCCACGGCGGTCGCACCAAGTTGTACAATGATATATCCAATCGGGCAGAAATCATTATCGGTCGATCCCGAACCCTGCGGCCCAAGTCCACCGAACTGCGGCGCAGTGATGAAATTGCCGCTGCCGTCCAAAGCGGTAATCATGCCCTGAGCGACCTTGATGGCGCCCGTATGATCAAAGCCGACCGTATAAACACAGCCATAGCCAGCCGCGTTATTGGGGACGCCTGGTAGATTTGGCGATGTCAATGGAACCGGGATCGGAATAAAGGCGAGCCCGGTGATGTAATCCGTGGTCGGTGTTGCGCCATTGGTGATGGCGGTTTTGGTATACATCTTGCCACGAATGGAAAAAGTGATCGTTCCGCCCGTGGAAAGAGTCGTGGTCGTGCCTGCCGCCAATCCAGATTTGGAAAAGTTGCAGGTGATAGGGATTTGAGTTTGAAGATCCATTGTAAGTTTCCTTGGATTTGAGTGTGAGATCAGCCGATCAAACAGGCGGGATCGAATCCGCCGGTCGGGCTGACATAAACGGTATTGGGAACCACAGTGCCGTCATCCAGCGCCGTCGTGCCGCCCACGAAATTCCCCGTTCCAGTCGGATTGATGATGATGAATCCGATCAAGGCTTTCTGTTTGGGAAATTGAGGGAAAACAACCTTCGCCAATGTCGTGCCGGCCGTTCCCATCGCGGAAGTTTTCGTTCCCGCACTGTCGATGAAAAAGCAGAATACGTTAAAGGTCGCATTCACGACGGTTCCAGAAAGCGCCGGCATATCGGTAGATGCCGTGATCTTCTGCAGAATACCATTTGCAATGAGATAGCAATCCGAAGACCCGGTTTTAGGAACTGTCCCAGCAGCACCATGAATGACCAAACCCGCGCTATTGAGCGGACATGTGCTTTCACGGTCAAAGAT